>CAYTAW010000093.1:4997-10381 GCA_964435675.1 uncultured Bdellovibrionales bacterium | reverse complement strand
TTGCAACACTCTTGAACCTCTCTGGTTCGGCTGACTGAAAGGGACGGAATAGCGAGAATCACCGCGCCAATTTTCGGATTAGCATCGAGCAGGTCGCGCAAGTCGCTCAGTCTCCCGATAACCTCTACGCCGTAGACGTTTCGCCCGCGCATCGTCGGGTTGTCGTCGAGAATTCCAATCGGCAAGTAGGGGAGCTGATGACGCGCAAGCAGCGTCTTGACCAGCAAGTGACCGGCCTCTCCTCCGCCAATTACCAAAACTTCTCGTGAAGCAGCCGAGTGTTTTACGCGGTGTGCGTTTCGCGACTCCAGAAAGAGCCTGACCGACAGTTTCAGGCTAGCGCAGGCGAGCACCGAGAGCGCTAGTTCGATTAAGATAACCGAGCGGGGAAAGTTAGGCGTGCCGGTAAACAGGCAGAATGTCGCTAATGCGGCGGTCGAGGAGAAATGCGCCTTAACGATTCGAGAGACGTCATGAATCGATACGTGACGCCACCTAATGCCCGAAAGGTCCCAATAAATGAACGCAGCGAGTCTGAAGGTGTAAAATAACAGGAATGTTTCAGCTCCTCGAATATCGAGGGCTATATCGTGCCACGAAAAGTCGAAGCGAAAAGCATATGCAAGGACGAGCGCGCAACTCCAAATCGCAAGGTGCGTTATGGTTAGAAGAGCGGAACGTACGTAAAACGAAAAGTGTTCCAATTTGGCAAGGTCTCCAAAGCCATCTTAGCGATGAACGGCGGGCCCAGACAATATGCATTTTACTGGGGGCTTGGCATTTGGATGCAATTATCGTTAGCCAAGTTCGTGCAATGGGTAGGTAGAAATTGGCTATAAACCTCTATAAACGTTCTTAAAAAAAATAGTACCAAAACCCTCTACGCCTAATGTAGATTGTAAGTATCGGTCGTATAGGTCCGAAAGGGCCAACTTGGGGCATTTACCCGTTTACGCTTCGGTTTTCGACAATCTGCGAGGCGCCGGGAGGAGGGTGCGGGGTCAAAGGTCTCTCACGCTTTGCGACTGAAACGAGTTCCTTGGGGGCTTTCATTGATTCCAATAATAAAGAAACGCGAGCGAGTGCTCTCGAGCGCGAAAGTATGCTCAGAACCGTTAAAAACAAGATTTTTACATCAAGCGTCGGCGACATATTCTCTACGTAAAATAGTCCCAATCGGCTTTTCCAGGGGCGAATCAGCTGATTATACGCCAAATCGGGGTCCGGCTTGCCGTCAAGAATGTCTCCTTCATCTGAAAAAATAATTGAAGAAAAATCCGTAATTCCGGGCCGTACGCTCAGCAGTTTCTTTTCTTCGCTGGTATAGAGGTCGGTCTCGCGCTTCACGTTGGGACGCGGACCTACCAGGCTCATATCGCCTATGAGCACGTTGATTAATTGCGAAACCTCGTCAAGTTTGTACCTACGTATGAAATGGCCGACCGGGGTAATGCGCATATCGGATGCTGAAGTCGAATCGACGCCGCTCTTGTCGGCGTTCTTCACCATTGAGCGCAGCTTGAACATGCGGAAAACCCTCTCCCCCTTGCCCACGCGTGGTGCAATGTAAAAGGGGTTTCCTTTGTCTTGGCGCCAAACCAAAAACATTACCACCAGCAGCAGCGGGCTCAATACAATGAGACCACCGAGCGCGCACGTTACATCGAGCAACCTTTTCATTTAACTATCTCGCGAATTTTCTCCGTTACTATTTCGGCCGTAAAATAAAATTCTTTCTCGAGCGCGCGCGAAGTTGGGGCTGGCGCGTCGGGTAAAGTCACGCGCTGCGGAGCAGCTCGGAAAACCGAGGGAGGCAGCGATTCGCTCGCTCTCGCAATGATCTCAGCCGCAATTCCGCAAGAGCGCCAGGCTGCGTCCACTACGCAAAGGCGACCGGTCTTCTTGACGCTTTTGAGCACCGTCTGATGGTCAATCGGGTTTGCCATGCGCAAATCGATGACTTCGGCGCCTATGTTACTTGCTTCGAGCATTTCTGCCGCCTCGAGCGCAAGTTTCACCCCATAACTTATCCCGACGACGGTCACGTCGTTTCCAGGCTTTCTAATGGCCGCGCGAATGTCGGCGAGGGACACATCTGCGGGAGGCGGCATCTCGTCTTCGAGCTCGTACAGCCACCGATCGTCGATATACACCACTGGTCCGGGATCGAGTATGCTGCCAATTAAGAGATCGCGAGCATCGCGGGCGGTAGCAGGCATGGCGACACGCAGCCCGGGCACATGGGCGAACCATGAATGCAGTGCTTGCGAATGTTGTGCGCCTTGTTCTCCACCGCGATTTACTATCCCGCGAAAGGTTACCGACGGTGCAACGACGCCACCGAACATGTGGTTCCAGTTGGCTGCTTGCGAAACGATCTGATCAATTGCCAATATCATGAAATCGACGCGCGGGTGAATGACCAGAGTGCGATAGCCGCAAAGCGCCGCACCCAATGCCGCGCCCGAGCAGGCGACTTCGGAAACGGGAGTGTCTATAATTCGACTTTTGCCGAACTCGCTATCTAGATCCTTCATCGAATTACCGACGTACCACGGTGCCCAAACGCCTTGCCCGAGCACAAAAAATTTCGGATCACGCTTGAGCATATACGCGTGCGCGTCGCGGATCGCTTGTCCGTAACTTACCGTCTCGCTCATGATTTTTCTCCTGTCGAGGGACGCACGCGGGCGAGCAGGGCCCCCGCGTCAGGATAGGGCGCTTTTCGCGCAATAGCCGTGTGCTTGCTTACGGTGCTGCGGATTTCCTCGCTCATTTTTTCGAATGAAGATTGATCTAACACTTTGCCTTCGATCATCGCGTGCTTTAGACGTTCGATCGGATCTCGGCGCTTCCAGGCGATTACATCCTCGAGCTTTCGCCGTAATCCGACATCGATATTTGCGTCTGGGCCCACATGCCCGCAATGACGATAGGTGACCGCCTCTAGAAATCCAGGGCGGGACTTTTGGCGCATCATAGAGATCAGCTCTGCGCTCGCGCGGCTGACTGCCGCCGCATCGTTCCCATCTACTAAGCGGTGCTCGATTTTATGCGCAGCTGCAAAACGCGAACAACGATCGCTTGGCTGACGCTGCGCAATATCAAGATGACTTGAGTATAAATTGTTCTCGCACACGTAGAGCACGGGAAGGTCTTTGATCGATGCGAGGTTGAGCGATTCGTGCAGCACTCCTTCTTCGCTCGCGCCGTCTCCAAAATAACTTACTGAGATATCGCATTTGCCTTCGAACTTTAGCGCCATGGCCGCGCCCGTGGCGATTGGAATTGTCGCGCCTACAATAGGAACGGAGCCGTAAAAGCCGTTCTCCATTGAAAGCAGATGCATCGATCCTCCCATTCCCTTCGAGCAGCCTGTTTCTTTACCCAAAACTTCTGCTAAGAGCTGACCTACGTCTCCACCAACCGCGATATAGTGCCCGTGTGAGCGGTGCGCCCCAAAAATTCGATCCGATTTTCTAAGGTGCGACGATACGCCCACGGGGATAGCTTCTTGGCCGATCGCAAGATGACAGGGGCAGCGAGCCTCCTTTGACTCAACGAGCTCGGCAATTTGTAATTCAACGGCACGAATCAGCGCCATCGTCTGCAGCATTGAAAAAAGCTGCTGAGCGTTGAACCCGGCTATGTCGATCGCTTCAGAGTGATACGTTGGATTGCTGAGCGTTCCGAGTTCGCTGGTAACCGTTTCGCCGCAATGTGTACTTTCCGACATCAGCGTGAGGGCCTATTGATAAAACGCTTTGATATGGTGTGCCACGTAGAGCGCATCTTCGTTGGAGAGGCTCGTATTCATCGGAATCATCACACATCGTTCGAATAGCCGGTCAGTCGCCGGTAATCTACATGAAAATGCAAGCGCTTCGAGTTGATGCACTGGCTTCCCTCCCCACTGAATTAATGTGCGCACACCGTTTTTAGTCAAGTATTCTCGCAGCTCGTCGCGGCGTTCCGCTTCGATTTCATAGTTTTGATAAATGTCGAAGTGATCAGTGTCCGCGTCCGGTTTCGGAGGTAAAACAACTTGCGGTACTTCGCTCAAGACTTCCGTGTAAATTGCGGCTAAGGCTCGGCGCCGTTCAATCTCCTTTTTGAACGTTTGCAACTTAAAATTCAGTACTGCAGCCTGCATATTGTCGAGCCGGCAGTTCTTGCCCCAGCCTATGAAATTTCCCTCGCGATCGCGGCCGTGATCTCGAAGCGCGTATAGTCTCTCGTATACCTCGCTGTTGTTCGTTAATATGCCCCCGCCATCGCCAAAGCAGCCGAGAACTTTAGCGGGGTAGAAACTTATGGTGCCTGCCGCCCCAAACGATCCGGCAGCCTTGCCTTTGTAGCGCGATCCAAAAGCCTGCGCCGCATCTTCGACAATAACTAAATTATGTTGCTTGGCAATCTCGATAATCGGATCCATTGTGCATGTACGTCCATTCAGATGAACAGGAATTATGCATTTCGTTTTCGGAGTAATAGCGCTCTGTATCTTAGTGTGATCGATCAGGTGATCCGCGCCGCACTCGACAAGCACGGGCACTGCGCCGATGAAATGCACGGCTGCCGCCGTAGCGACATACGTATGAGAGGGGAGTATTACCTCGTCTCCTGCCTTTACTCCGGCAGCTATCAGCGAAATTTCGATTGCATTGGTTCCGTCAGCAACTCCGAGGAAGTGCTTTACTCCGAGAAAGGCGGCGGCGTTTGCCTCAAACTCAGCGAGGTCCTTTTGCAAGATAAAGGCGCCGCGATCGAGCACCGATCCGATTACCTCAAGTAACTCTTTTCGCTGCGGTTTAACCAGTGCCTGGTAGTTGAAAAAGGGCACTTCACGGGATTGTTGTATGGCGGTATTCATAAATTTCTTCCATATCGAAGGTATCGAGCTTATTATAAGATTTGAACCGTCAAAATGCCATAGATAATCGAGGGCCGCAGCATTGATAATGGAAGCAAAGCAAGAGAATTTAGAAGACCGCAAGAAAATAGAGCGTGACTGGTATGACGGTGTCTACAAGTCAAATAAGGAGTTTTCGTCGCATGCCATTCGGGAAGGTCTTCTCGCCGAAAGCGAGAATTATTTTCGGGCGCGCGTTGCTGCATTAGTGAAACAGGGCACGCGAGTGCTCGAAATAGGCTGCGGGAGCGGCGAGCATGCAATTGAAGCGGCGAAGCTCGGCGGGGTAGTCACGGCGCTGGACATCTCTCCCGAGGGCCTGCTTCGAGCGCGTGAAAATGCTGCTGCCGCAGGCGTCAGCGAGCGCTGCACGTTTCTTATCGGTGACTGCGAACGCCTGGGATTTCCCGACGGCGATTTCGATCTAGTGCTCGATCATGAAGTGCTTTCAAGCGTCGATCCACTGCCCGCT
>CAYTAW010000093.1:0-4987 GCA_964435675.1 uncultured Bdellovibrionales bacterium | reverse complement strand
GCCCGCTATTCATGAAGCGCTGCGCGTATTGAAAAAAGGGGGAGTATTTTTGGGAATCGAGTGTTTTGGTCATAATCCGATTTTTAATTTGAATCGAACCATAAAAAAAATGCGCGGAACGCGCACCGCCTGGGCGACCGCGCATATATTGACGGCGCGGATCTTGTCTACGGCGGCGAAAGAAGGCAGCGCGCTCGCAGTGCGGCACTTCCATCTTTGCGCGGTCTACGCTGGGCCGGTTTTGATGCGGCTTCCGCGGGGCTTACGGCGGATATTTTCCCCACCGATTTCAGCGCTGGATCGCTTTCTATTGCGTACATTCATGGCGCGCTATTGCTTTAAGGTGGTCTTTGAGATTACTAAATGATACATATGCCGAGCCTCGAGGATCTTTGGAGCGAGGCTCGCACCAAAACGCGCCCTGTGGACTCACGATTTAAGGAATCTATTCGCCGAATCCCGGCGTTATACGGGCCGATTCGCGCATTTCACGGCGTGCGGCAGAATTTAACAATCGCGCTTTCTGAATATGCAGCTCGCCATTCCCAAGAATCCACCGTCAGCACAATAGCGCACGTGCGAGAAAACCTTGCGCGTCGCGGCGCTTCCTGGCCAAGCGCCAAAAAACTGAAAATTTTATTGCTCACCTCTGCCGCCGGTTGGGAGCGCTCGTCTCTAAAAGCCGACCTCGAGCGAGAACATGAAGTGACGTACTTCAGTTTGGAGGCCTCGGGAATTGAGCGGCGCGCGGGCGACCTCACGCGGAGCCACGTTGATCGTGCGCTCTGCCAGTTGCTGCAATCCAATAATACGAAATATGATCTGATTCTTTCGTATCTTTCCGGCGCGGAAATTTCCTCCAACACGATTCGAAAGCTTAAAGAGCTAACTGTTCCCATCTTTTCATTCCATTGGGACGATCGGCTCCTTTTTTGGGGGCACAAAGAGGACGGTGTCTGGAGCGGGCCGGCGAGCGTGGCGCGTGAGTACGATTTGAATCTGACCAATTCTCCTGAATCGCTCGATAAATACCGCGCGCTCGGCGCACAGGCGCTTTTTTGGCCTGAAGGCGGTCATTTTCAGGGGGAACCCGAGCCCCTCGAGCGCGATTTGGATGTGCTATTTATTGGAACAAAATACGGAATTCGGGAGCGCTGCTGTACGTTTCTCCGTCGCCAGGGCGTCCGTATATCGGCCTATGGCCAGGGTTGGGAAAACGGATTTGTGCCCGAATCAGAGATGGGTCGCTTAATCGGGCGGGCTAAAATTGTTCTTGGCATGGGATACATTGGTCACAGTTCCTTTCAGTGCCTAAAGGCACGCGATTTTGAGGTTCCTATTGCCGGCGGGCTATTACTGACGAGCTATCATCCCGCCCTAGAACTTGTGTATCGCCTGGGCGAGGAGATAGAGTCCTATAACGGTTTTGATGAATGCATGAAAAAGGTGAATTGGCTTCTCTCGCATCCCGCCGAAGCAGCGGAGATTCGGCGGAAAGGTTATGCCGCAGCGGTTAAGCGCCATTCCTGGTGCGCGCGCATTCGGCAGTTAGTTTCGGAAACGGTTGAAGATGAGTATCTGTAATAGAGCGGAGTATGAATTCGCTCGTTACGTATAAGGAAGCAGCAAGGTTAAAATGTCGTTGTCTCTCGAATCCGCCAGAGTTCTTCACGCCGGGAAATTTCACGTCGGGAGTACCGCGCTTGGCCGCGCTAGGGGCCTTCAGCAGATCGTAAAGACTTTCCGCAAATTTAATTTTTCAAAATATTTCCCACCTGGAAAGCGCGGACTGTATTCCGTGGAGCGCCTGCTGGGTGACGGGCCGCATGTGCGCCGCATGAACAGCGGCCTGATTAAAGCCGCAAAGGAGCAGGATTCCAATCTCATATTTCTCGAAAAGGGTTTGCTTATATATCCGGAGACCATTGAAGCCTTGCGAAGGCTACCGGCGAGACCGCTTTTGGTTCATTATTCGCCGGACGATCAGATGAATTCCAACAATGTCAGCCGTCACTATCGAGCCACCATGGAGCTCTTTGACGTTCATATTACGACAAAGCCCTTTAATTTGGTTGAATTGAAAGAGTTAGGGGCGAAGCGCGTTATCTTGCAGCGTGTAGGATTCGATCCCGGACTACACCGAATTTTGCCTGATTCCGCAGAGGGGCGGCGAGACTTCGGCGCATCGGTGTCATTTGCCGGCGCCTATGAAGACGCGCGTGGAAAATCGATTCAATCGCTTGAGCGTGGTGAATTCGACGTTCGCGTGTGGGGGCCAGGCTGGCGGCGCTCGGGGATTGTGAATACCTCAAATATCACCATCGAAGGTCGAGGAGTTTGGGGGGAAGATTATGTTGCGGTAATCAATTTCTCCAAGATCAATATTTGTTTTTTGCGCAAGGTTAACCGCGATGTAAGTACCAGTCGCTCGGTTGAAATACCGGCATCCGGCGGTTTTATGCTTGGAGAGCGCACCGAGGAACATCTGTCGATGTTCGAAGAAGGAGTCGAGGCCCAATTTTTTGAAAGCGACGACGAGCTTTTTGAGAAGATTCGCTATTATCTCGCCCACGACGATGAGCGCCAGCGTATTGCGGTCGCAGGACATAAAAGGGTTCACAACGAATTTTCCTATGTTAATGTTATGCGCGATACGTTCTTTCAACTAGCGGATTTGTACGCGTAACTATGATCGAAGCTCTCGCCAATGAATCGTTGGGGTATCTCGCGCTTTCTGTTTGGCTATTCATCTTCTTCCACGGGACTAAGATTCCCTCTCGAATAATCTCCCCGCATTCCTTGTTTGCGCTAGGCATACTCGGCCTGTACGTTGTTCCGGGCATCTATTGGAGTCTGCGAGAATGGCCCTACGGGATTGCCAATTACCAGGACGGGGTGCCCAAGGTTCAAATGATTGCGCTTCTGTTTGGGCTGCCGATTTTCGCATACCGTCTATGCCGGCGGGGAGCGCAGCGCGTAATTATGCCGCTCGAAAAGCAGTTCACTGAGTCGTTACGGTTTGCGGGGTGGAGCGGAATGTTATTCTTTTTTCTTGCCATGCTTGGTTTCGCGTGGCGCATTTACCTTTTCAGCTTGGGTCACCAAGGCCGTTTCGAGCGTGAAGATCCGACGCTCTTTGGTTCTGCTGATCTCGGGTTTCTTGCGGGAAATATAGGATTTCTTTCGCGGATATTTTATTTTGCAATGCTATTAACCGCGAATAAGTTTCGCCGTCGCATCGCATATTGTACGTGGGGACTTGACGGTCTCTTGCAAGTACTATCGTTGCATCGTTATGCAATGCTTATTTTTCTTTTCCACTCGCTCGTTTTTCTTTGTATGCGCGGCTTCGCATTTACCATTCGCCGTCTTGCGGTGCTTGCAAGCGCGGTTATATTGACGGTGACCGTCGTTGGATATGCAGCGGTGGTTGCGCCTGATTTTCTAGAAGGTAACCGTAGCTATATCGGCCCCTCCGAAGTACTTACGGTCCTTTCGACGGCGTTTTCGACGTATTCGTCGGGAAGTCTCGATCGCGCTGCGTCGGGCGCCGTTCAGAGCGACGCCGATTCTTTTATGCTGCGTGCGATAGATGATACTATGTTTCGGCTCTATGAAAGCCGCTCTGCCGCCGCGGTCGTTCCTAATTATCCGGATACCTATCCGTTTTTGGAGGGCGAGACCCTCTATCCGATGGTCTTTGCGCTGATCCCGAGATTTTTTTGGCCAGGCAAGCCCGAAATGAGAAACGCTCACTTGTTAACGTTCGATTTCATGCCGAATGATTCGGGTTTAAATCCGCTCGGTACACTGGCCGATCTGTATGTAAATGGGGGCTATGTGCTGGTTTTCGTCGGTGGATTGATAGGCCTTTTGATTCTCAACGGCTTAGTCGTCAAGCTCTCTACGACCAACGTAATCGAGCGCATGGCGTTTTCGGTGGTCTATCCGCTGATTGGCGAACTTCTTGTCGGCGCTAATCGAAATGTCAGTCAACGAATCAGCGAAGGGCTGCGCTTGATGGTGGTGTATATTTTTATATATTATGTATTGAAGTGGTCTTATCGCGGCATGCGTGCTGTGTCGCAGGCGAGGCCAGTCGCGGACATTGAATCAGCATCGGCAGCGAGCGCTGCTGGGGCTTCGGTATAACGGCGATGGCCGGTAAGGATGGGAACGTGCGTTATATCATTTTTCGTCCCGGATATTTTGGCGATACGTTAGTGACGTTTCCGTTGATAATTTCTCTTCAGCGCGGATTTCCTCAATCTGAAATTGCCTTTATTACGAACGAGCACTCATCGAACCTGGTTCGGGGCGGTGAGGTTTTAGATCTGCTCGAAAGAAAGCTCTCCGTTTTTCGCTATCGCCGCGACCTCCCCATCCTAGATTCAATTCGGCATCTAAAAACCGTTATAAAGCCCCAACCGGATGACTTACTTCTTTACCTTCCTATGAGCGGTATCGCAAAATGGCGCGTGGTTAGAGATTGGCTTTTTTTTCGTATTTTAGGTTTTAAAAAAATAGTCGGCATACGCCATTACTTGAGCTCTGCGCTCGTAGATGGCGAGAGAGAATACCAACGCCAGTTCCGTATATTGAAAGAGGGGGGTGTAGCGCTCGATGTCCCCGAAACGCTCCGGGAGGGGCTTATCCGTGGAGAAGAGCCGCCGGCTGTGCGCTTGCCTGAAGGTATTAAGATAGCCGTGGTGTGTCCGGGCAGTAAGATGCAAAGCAAGCGCTGGCCGCTTGAGCGGTTTGTAGACGTTATGAAAACGGCGCAGTCCAGAGAGCCGCTCCATTTTGTCTTGATCGGGGCCGCAGAGGAAGCGCCGCTCGGGGAAGAAATTTCGAGGCAAGTTGATCAATGCAGCGCTGCCTTTGGACTGCCATTCCCCGAGCTCATTTATATACTTCGTCGTTCCGAGCTGTATATCGGCAACGATACCGGTCCGATGCACCTTGCCGCTTTGCTTGGAGTCCGGTG
>CAYTAW010000092.1:0-10391 GCA_964435675.1 uncultured Bdellovibrionales bacterium | reverse complement strand
AACTTGACCCATATATTAACGTTGATCCGGGCACAATGAGCCCGATCCAGCACGGTGAAGTGTTTGTCACCGATGACGGCGCCGAAACAGATCTCGACCTTGGCCATTACGAACGCTTCATTGAAAGCTCGAAAATGGCGAAGAAGAACAATTTCACCACCGGCCAAATTTACGAGACAGTTCTCGCCAAAGAGCGCCGCGGCGATTATCTGGGCGGCACGGTGCAGGTCATTCCGCATATAACCGATGAGATTAAGCGCCGCATTTTTGAGGCCTCAAATGGTTACGACATCTGCTTGGTAGAAATCGGCGGCACCGTGGGCGATATCGAAAGCCTTCCCTTTCTGGAAGCCATCCGCCAGATGCGAGCCGATGTCGGAATTCAAAATGCGCTCTACATTCACGTAACTCTGGTGCCGTATATTTCGGCAGCCCATGAGTACAAGACCAAGCCGACTCAGCATTCAGTAAAAGAGCTTACCGGGTTCGGAATCGTCCCGGGGATAATCATTTGCCGCTCAGACAAACCCCTCGACGCGAAGCTCAAAAATAAGATTAGCCTCTTCTGCAGCGTCGCGCAGAACTGTGTAATCAGCGCGCACGACGTCGAAACGATTTATGAATTGCCGCTCACCTTCCACAAGGAAGGACTCGATCAGCGCATCGTCGAGCATCTTAATATCTGGACGGGCGCCCCCAATCTCTCATCATGGGAAGCGGTCGTCGGGACCATCAAACAACCGACCCACGGTTCAGTGCGCATTGCTATGGTCGGCAAATATACCGATCTTACCGAAAGTTATAAGAGTCTCTCTGAAGCGCTCTTTCACAGCGGCATTGCTAACGACTGCAATGTCGATATCGTGTATATCGACAGCGAGCAAATCGAAGCGGACGGCGTGGATCAGGTAATGACCACCGCGGCAAAAGATCTCCCAATCGATGCGATACTAATTCCCGGCGGTTTTGGAATCCGTGGGAGCGAGGGAAAAATCGAGGCCGTACGTTATGCCCGCACCAATAAGATCCCATTTTTCGGCATCTGTCTCGGCTTGCAGATGGCGGTAATTGAATACGCCAGAAATTGCGCAGGCCTCACCGACGCCACGAGCTCGGAATTCATCGAGAACGCCTCGTGCGCCGTTATCGATTACATGGAAGGTCAAAAAACGATTGCTGGCAAGGGCGGCTCAATGCGGCTCGGCGCCTACCCCTGCGTGCTCGCGAAGAATTCACGCGTTAGCTCTATTTATGGTGCGGACTCGATATCCGAGCGTCACCGTCACCGTTTCGAAGTGAATAATAAATACCGCGAGCAGCTAAAAAACGCTGGCTTGATTTTCAGCGGCGTGTCGCCCGATCAATCGCTGGTCGAAATAATCGAAATAAAAGACCATCCATGGTTCATCGGCGTACAATTTCATCCCGAGTTCAAATCGGCTCCGAGAAAACCTCACCCTCTCTTCCGCAGCTTTATATCAGCCGCGCTAGAATTCCGTCGCGGTCGTGAAAAGGCGTCCGGAAGCGGCAAAGGCAGCAGCGCGAAAAGCCGGGCTACTGCGGAGACGGGCGAGAAAGGGAAAGTTATTAAGATTACGCGTGCGGCTGGCAGTTAGGTTGCCGTCATACGCTAGGTCCGTGGAGAGCCCCGCAGTCGGCAAACCGCAAACCGTAAAATGCGGCTAGCTCCTTTTGATTTGTAGATCTCGTTGCGTGCTAATCGGTTATTCTCACCACCGCACTTTTCAACCGCGCAACTAAGCGCGAACTGCCGAATGCACTGTGCTGATTACTGTCTGCGGGTGCTCGCCAGGAAGGCGCCCAGAGTGGTCGAACTTCCAATTTCCCTCCCCCGCCCTAAAATGTTACTGTCTTCCCTACTATGCCGACCGCGGTAGAAAAACTCGCCAAACCCTCCGACAAACTACTCGTTATTGCGGGCCCGTGTCAGATCGAATCGCTTGACCACGCGTTGATGATTGCGGGAAAGCTTAAAGAGATTGCCTCACGACATCCAATTGAACTGGTCTATAAATCATCATTCGACAAAGCGAATCGCACCAGCCTCAGCGGCACACGCGGCAGCGGCCTTGATGCGGGATTGAAAATTCTCTCCGAAGTTCGCGCCCAAATGAATCTTCCGGTGCTAACTGATGTGCACAGCGAAACGCAAGCGGCGGAAGCGGGCAGCGTAGTCGACGTCCTGCAAATTCCCGCGTTCCTCTGTCGGCAGACTGACTTACTGATAGCCGCGGGAAAGACGGGCAAGGCGGTAAATATCAAAAAGGGTCAATTCCTTCATCCTGACGACATGAAGTTTGCCGCCGAAAAAGTCGCGTCCACCGGAAATAAAAACATACTTCTCTGCGAACGGGGCACCTGCTTCGGCTACCGTGACTTGGTTGTCGATATGCGCTCATTGATAATTATGAAAAAGAGCGGCTACTCAGTGGTATTCGACGCCACGCACAGCGTTCAATCGATGGGCGGAAGCGGAGGATCGTCCGGCGGAAGCCGTGAGTACATCCGCCCCCTGCTCCGCGCGGCCAGCGCCGTCGGGGTTGATGGCGTTTTCATCGAATGCCACGAAGAGCCAAGTCGCGCCCCTTCAGACGGCGCATCTATGCTTCCGCTCGATCAATTTGAAGCCGTAATTTCAGAGGTGCTCGCGATTCGTTCAAGTATCTCTGCGTAATCGTCATGATTCACCTTACTCGCCGTCAAAGCTTAATTCTTGCCTGCGCGCTGATATTTGGATTCTTCGCCCTGCTTTGGGCTGTCTCCCGGAGCTCGACTAAAAAATATCCGCCGGCGGCTCCCGCGATCGCCACGCCGACCCCGGTGCCTCAGCCCCAAGCGACAGCAAATAACTCGCAATTTTTTCTTAATGAATTCCACCGCAGCGAAATCAAAGATGGCCGCAAGATTTGGGAAATCAAAGCCAAGAACGGACAGTACTTTCCCGAAAAACAGAGTGCCGAGGTAAAAGACGCCGACGTTTGGCTTTTCCGCGAGAACGGCGAACAGATTTTTCTGAAGGCGCCGGAGGCGCGTCTTGGATTCGACGGCACGGCTATCCGTGACGCGTTTTTCCCGGACACTGTCCACGTGGTTTATAATGATCGCATGACTGTCGACACCTCGGTTGCGACGTACATTAAAAGCGAGGATACCATTAGCTCCGAGCATCCCGTAACGATCGACAGCGACATGATGCATGTCGATGGCAACCGCTTTATTGCGCACGTCGCTGAAAAATCCATTATCATTTCAGGAGGGGTGAAAACGGTAATTAAACCGCGCCAGAAAAAGCCATGAAAATAAGCACATCAAAATGTCTCATTCGCTCTATTATCCTTTTGTTCTTAGTAGCCAATCCGGCGCTCACTATCTCGCGCGCACATGCGGCGCCAAAGGCGAAAGAAAAAGCCAACGAAAAAACCGCGCCGCATCAGAAAAAAACCGCCCAAAAGGCGAAAGGAGCCGATGCGAAAACGGCCCCGCCCGCGAGCAAATCGACCGCTCCTGCTGCCGCACCCGCTGACACTAAGAAGGCAACCTCTTTCGGCAGCGGAACATTCAATACCTCAAAAGAGCCGACTAATATCTCGGCCGACTCGCTGACGCTCTTCAACGAGAAAAGAACTTTCACCTATCAGGGCAAGGTGGTCGTCACGCAAGCTGACATGACGCTCAAATCAGACTTCTTAGATGGTAATTACTCAGAAAAGAACGAGATTGAGAAAATCATCGCTCGCTCGAATGTTGAGATCACCAAGGGGGCCGACATTAAGGCAACCGGACAGCGCGCCGAATACAACGCGCTTAACCGGACGATAGTACTAACCGAAACGCCTTCAATTGAGCAGAATGGAAGCACGCTGACCGCAGATTTGATTCGCATTTTTATCGACGAGAATCGCAGTATCGCGGAGGGTAATGTTAAGGTAACTATGAAGAGCGCGGACGATGGGCTTGGCCGGGCGACACCGGTGGGCACGGCAGCCGTGGCAGCTCCGGTGGCTGCAATTACCGGGACCCCAAGAGCGCAGTAAGACCAGTTGCACATGAACCAGACCGAACACCATATTCTCGCCACTGACCGCCTTGTCAAATCATACGGCGGTAGACAGGTCGTGCGAAACTCCTCGATCCGCATCGAGTCGGGAGAGGTCGTCGGGCTGCTTGGCCCTAACGGTGCCGGCAAAACCACGACCTTTTACATGTGCGTCGGATTGATCAGTCCCGATACCGGCTCGATTACGCTCGATCAACGGGACATCACACGCCAACCGATGTATGCGCGTGCTCGTCTCGGCCTAAGCTATCTTCCGCAAGAGGCATCGGTCTTCCGTAAACTCTCAGTCAGAGAAAATGTGCTGGCAATTCTCGAGACGATGGATTTTAAATCGAACGCCGAACGCGAGAGCCGTCTTTCCGAACTGCTCGAGGAACTCGGACTAACCAGCCTGCAAAAAAGCATCGCCAGCTCTCTCTCCGGCGGCGAACGGCGACGCGTAGAAATTGCGCGCGCGTTGGCTCGATCCCCCTCCTTCATTCTGCTCGATGAGCCCTTTGCCGGTATCGATCCGATTGCCATCAAGGACATTCAAGAGATTATCCATTCGCTGCGCGAACGCGGAATTGGAGTGTTAATTACCGATCATAACGTTCGCGAAACATTAGGCATCTGCGACCGCGCCTATATCATGATTGATGGGCGAGTGCTCATCGAAGGCGACCCGACCACAATCGCCACTAGCGAAGAGGCTCGCCGCTACTATCTGGGGGATGCGTTCTCACTTCCCTGAGCCGGATACCGTAATTCGAGATCACGGTAAAAACTCACCATCACCACCGCTTGATAGATGGTAAGCCAGACGCGAAAATATGTGTGCGTCGCAGACAAAAACGCATTCGCCGGCGCGCTCTGAATTATCGAAACGATATCCTTTACGCCGAGCAGCGAACTCGACATAGTCAACCCGCCGAGCAAGAGAAATTCCAAAAACAGCAGCCCAAGCGACAGAATGAAAAAGGCAATCAATATTCCCGCGATTCGCATTTGCGGCCCCTGAGTCGAATACCAGGCTTCAGCAGTCATCAAGCGCTTACTTTCACGCAATGCATCAGCAACCGTTGTTCCGCGCAAGTTGAGCACATACGGCGACAAACAGCGATTAACCAAATATATAAATCCGGGAATAATAAACAAAATAAAAAACGGGATGGCGGTAAGTGAGGCGCGCAGCCAAAGCCACGCGTTTTCAAAAAAAACCATCAAATCTATCTTTTTAAAGAAATACTCAATCGCGGGCGGCTCCTGATCGCGCAGCATGCAATCGGCGACATACATCGAGATAATCCAGACATAAAACCAGATAATCGCACCCCCTATTCCCAAGACGGCTCTTGCCAACACACCGAGGCTGTCGCCAAAAACGGCGCCCTGACTGACCAGCAGACAGGCGGCGAGCACTGCGATTACCCCTGTTAACGGAACGAGGCATCGAAGCGAAATGCCGAATGACGCCGTCATTATTTCTTCAATTGTTCGCGGAGATTTCATTATGCGCGCGGCCGGAAGCCCCTCCTATTCCTATTCACGGCATAATCTCAACCCGCCTTAAGCCCTAGGGAAACAGAGCAATTTGATACTGTTGTTTTATTGGACACCCGAATCGAACTCTGATTCCATTGCTACCTCTATTCGGCGTTAGTTTTTGGTAGTGATATCAAACTTTTATTAATTTTCTGCGGGAGCAGAATTTATCTCGCACACTTCTTGCACACAGCGCATCAAATCTAATGCTACCATATAGAACAGTACAGGTTTTCTCGGGGGTTTGTTGAAGTATGGCACTTGAAGCAAAGTTGATGCAAAAAATGAGTCAGTCGCTGCTGATGACTCCACAGCTACAGCAGGCGATTAAACTCCTTGCGCTCGGTCAGTTAGAATTCAAAGAAGCCATCGAGCAGGAAATGCTCGAAAATCCTATCCTTGAAGAGATGCGCGACACGGAACGCTCGCAAGCTGCGCGCGAAGATGAGGCGCAGCAATCGTCGAGCGAAGAACGCGCCCTGTCTTCCGAGAATCAAGATTCCGGCGCCGCCGAAGGCGGATCGCTCGATAACACCAAAGTCGATTGGGAAGACTACCTCGAACGCTTTACCGATGCCCGCGGCGCTGCGACGCCTAAGGGATTAATCGATTTCGAGGATCGCCCTTCAGCCGAAGCGCTTTTGACCAAATCCGAGTCACTGGTCGATTATATTATCGAGCAGTTACGCATGACCGAAATCGAACAAGCGGATAAAGGAATCGTACTGCAGATTGTCGGCAACCTGAACAAAGACGGATATCTCTGTTCGTCCTATGAAGAAATAGCAGAACAGTGCGGCTGCTCAGAAGAGGACGTAGCGCGAGTAATGGACATATTCCGCACGTTCGATCCGCCGGGCATCGGCGCGCGCGACTTAAGCGAATGCCTGCTCATCCAGCTAGATCATATCGGTCTCGGCGAGGGCTTAGCCGCTAATATCGTGCGCAATCACCTTGATAAACTTGAGAAGCGGCGGTTCGATCAAATTGCCAAACAGGAATCCGTTGAGCTCGAAAAAGTATATAAGGCGGTCACCGCAATTCAGGGACTTGAGCCCCGCCCCGCACGCAATTTTGGCGATGACTCCGCGCGCTATATTACTCCAGATATTTACGTCGAGCGTGACGGCGATGAATTCGTCATTTCGCTCAACGAAGACGGCCTGCCTAAGCTGCGTATCAGCCCTTACTACGTGAAGATGTTGCAAGATAAGGCTGAGGGCAACGTGCCGAATAAGGCCTATTTGCAAGAGCGTTTAAAAGCCGCTTCGTGGCTTATCAAGAGCATTCATCAACGCCAGCAGACAATCTATAAAGTCACCGAGAGCATCGTGAAATTCCAGCGTGAATTCCTGATGCACGGCATCGATCGCCTCAAACCGCTCGTTTTAAAAGATGTTGCTGATGATATCGGAATGCACGAGTCGACCGTCAGCCGCGTTACGACCAATAAGTTCGTCCATACTCCGCAGGGAATTTACGAGCTCAAATTCTTCTTCACTTCCGGCATTAAATCTTCCGCCGGCGATGTATCATCATCTGCTGTTAAAGAGCGCATCCGCGCCCTCATTTCCGCGGAAGATCCGAAGGATCCGGTAAGCGATCAATATTTGGTCGAGGTACTCAAGAAAGAGAACATCGATATCGCGCGCCGGACTGTGGCGAAATATCGCGAGAGTTTGGGTATATTATCCTCATCGAAGCGGAAAAAGGTATTTTAGATGAAGGCCTGCGCATTGAGCAGACGGCATTCCGCCTTTCTTTGCAAATCGAAATAACGAATAAAAGAAGAGCCGTCTGCCCCATGGAGTGCGCTAACTGCAGCCTGCGGGGACACGCCACCTTTCTCTGATTGGAAAGGATTAATAATCAAAGATAATTATTTGCCGCCCCATTCTTGATTATCCGTAAATTACTCCTATTTGCCGCTAGAAAACCCTGCCAGGCAGTCAAAGAAAATTGTCAATAATCAATTGCTCTCAACTGCTGAGTTTTATACAGTTAAGTGTCTGAATTTCGACCAAAATATCGGACAATTTTTTCTCCCACCTGCTCAAAAAACGTGCGATTTGCAATCAATCGTAATAGACTAGGGTCGAAGGGTTAATTTATTTTTTAGGGATAACTGCATGGGCACTCCGCACACTGTAAATATACACGTGACATTCAAGAATACTGACGCGACCGAGGCGCTTCGCGCGTATGCCACCGAGAAAATGTCCCACTGTTTAAAGAAGTTCGTGCACTGCGATACCGAAGCTCATGTCACGCTCAAAATCGAGAAATTGCGGCAAATAGCGGAAATCACTTTTCATACCGATGGGAAAGATTTCATCGGCAAAGAGGAGAGCCCGGATCTATACGCGTCAATTGATGCGCTCGCGGATTCGCTCACTCAGCAGCTGAGAAAACACAAAGAAAAAGTAACCAGCCACCACTAAACGCGATTCAATGAACCAAAACGCCGAAAATCAGAGCATGATTATCCTGCTCGCGGGAACATCGGGCTCGGGGAAAACGAGCGCGATTAATTTCATCTCAGATCTCGGCTTTTATACGCTCGCGAACCTGCCGGTTCCGTTATTGCCGAGCTTCCTGGAATTTTCAAAGAAAAATCCTGAAAGATTTTCGAGAACGGCTATCCTGCTCGACATCGATTCATCGGCGAGTCTTGAGCAATTGCTCTCATTCATAAACGCGAATAGCTCCGAATCGGTACACATCGTGCGCTGCTTTCTCGATTGCAGCCCCGAAACGATTATCAAACGCTACAGCGAAACGCGACGCCCCCACCCCGGATTCGACGCGACGCGCGACAAAACGCTTCAGGATACCATTCAGCGCGAAAAGTCGCGCTTCCTTCCGTTTAAAGACAGCGCGCACTTCATCTTGGATACCTCAGAACTCTCGGTTCACGGATTAAAGCGAGAGATTCGCACGTTCATAGATTCCGTCTCTGCGCTCGGCAACCAAAAGGTACGCGTCAATTTTCTTTCGTTTGGATTCAAATACGGCATTCCTCTTGACTGCGATTTGGTTATCGATGTGCGCTTCCTCCCTAATCCGCACTTCGTGAAAGGACTGCGCGAACAGTCCGGCCAGGATCCGGAAGTCGCCGAGTTCGTCTTAAAGCAAGACGAGGCGCAAAAGTTCATCGAAAAATACAGCGATCTATTGAAGTACCTGATCCCTAAGTACGTGGCCGAAGGTAAGGCGTATTTAAATATCGGTGTTGGATGCACAGGTGGCCAACACCGCTCAGTCGCTATCGCAGAGGAACTTTATAAGCGCACGATGGGGAATTCTTCGGAATGTTTTTTTAGCGTCAAGCACAGAGACGTGGTTCGTGCGCTGGAGTCGGTTCGGGCCAGACAATAATGCGCAAAAAATTCGACAATGCCAGGGCAAAAAGCTGAGTTGGTTTTAAAAATCGCGCCCTAACGCACATAAAATATAACGGGAGTTGTAACAGACAGCTCAACTATGGTATCTCTCGCCTAATATAAATTTTGAGGTACCCATATGTCAGACTCCTTTATTTTCACCTCCGAATCTGTGGGTGAAGGTCATCCCGACAAAGTCGCCGATCAGATTAGCGACGCCATTCTCGATAACTTCATCAAGCTCGATCCACTGAGCCGCGTTGCCTGCGAAACCCTAGTCAAGAACGAGGTGATTATCGTTGCCGGTGAAATCACCTCTGGCGGCGAGTTCGACTTTGAAAATGTCGTACGCCAAACAGTGAAAGAAATTGGCTACACCGATCCGACTATCGGGTTCGATTCCGAAACCTGCAAAGTAAAGTCGTTCCTCAGTCAGCAATCGCAGGACATTAAAGTCGGCGTCGATGAAGGCGCCGGGCTTTTCAAAGAACAAGGCGCCGGCGACCAAGGCTTGATGTTCGGTTTTGCGTGCGACGAGACACCCGAATTGATGCCCCTCCCGATTTCGCTTTCACACCGATTGATGCGCGAGCTATCAGCGCTTCGCCGTCAGACAAAAGGTGAGTTCCTTCGTCCCGATGCGAAAGCGCAAGTTTCGGTCGTTTACGAGAATGGAATTCCCAAGAAGGTCGACACCGTCGTTATTTCCACTCAACACACCGAGGCGGCTTCTCTCGATATGGTGCGCGAGTTCGTAATCGAAGAGCTTATCAAGAAGGTAATTCCTGCTGACAAGCTCGACGCAAAGACCAAGTATCTGATCAATCCAACCGGGCGGTTCGTCATCGGCGGGCCGGTTGGTGATTGCGGACTTACCGGAAGAAAAATCATCGTCGATACGTACGGCGGATATGCGCGTCATGGCGGCGGCGCCTTCTCGGGCAAAGACCCGACGAAAGTTGATCGCTCGGCCGCATACGCGGCGCGTCATATCGCCAAGAATGTCGTTGGCGCCGGCCTCGCTTCGAAGTGCGAAGTGCAAGTTGCATACGCTATCGGCGTTGCGCAGCCGGTATCGATTTACGTAAATACGTTCGGTACGAGCAAGGTCCCAGAAGCCAAGATTGCCAAGGCGGTCAGCGAGATTTTCGATCTCACGCCGCGCGGCATTATCAAGTCGCTCGATTTGTTGAAGCCGATTTACCAGCCGACCGCCTCGTACGGACATTTCGGCCGTGAACCGACTCCTCAAGGGCACTTCTCATGGGAGAAGCTCGATAAGGTTGAGGCATTGAAGCAAGCAGTATAGCCCTATTCAGCTTGTGAATAATTAATAAGGCGGCAAAGTGAAAGCTTTGCCGCCTTTTTTATGGAAAATTATTGGTGGGGCCCCACCTAGTTCGTAC
>CAYTAW010000091.1:385-10414 GCA_964435675.1 uncultured Bdellovibrionales bacterium | reverse complement strand
GGAGAGCCCCAGGATCGATTAACTGCATGTCGTGCCAGCGAAATGCGCCGTGCGGAACATTTCCCCTTAGAAATGGGAGCTGCTCACAAGCCGTGCTCTCGCTAAGAATCTTCGCCATGCGCACCTTTGCCTTGCTAGCGGCGGCAAGGAGCGCGTACAACACGGCGGCAGCCTGCAACGGCCAGCGGCTCTTTAGGCCGACTTTCTGCAGCGGCAAATAGCATGGCAACGAGCGCACCAGATCCGAGAATTCATTTTCGACGCGCGCTTGGTCTTTAATAGAACGCAGGACGCGCGGAAAATCGAATGACTGTAAATAGCGGAAGCCTCCGTGAATGATGCGCAAGCTATTGGCAGATGTGGCGGCACCGATAGTATCTCTCTCGAATAGAACCGTTTTGTAGTTTGCCTGCGCGGCGGCGCGGGCAATTGCGAGACCCGAGATGCCTCCGCCCAGCACTGCCACCTCGTGGAGGCTGGGAACAGATGAATCAGAGCTTGACGGATTCACTATCGACAGGATTATGCGGCGAGTGAATTATTCTTAGCTTCTTCGTAAATGGCTTCAGGCGGGACTCGAAGATCCCAAACCAGCCCGAACCAGGAGAGCACGGTCAGGACGTAATGAGAAAGATCGATCTCCCACCAGTAAAAACCCTGCTTCTCCGAACCGGGGTATCGGTGATGATTGTTGTGCCATCCTTCGCCCATGGTAATCAGCGCGAGCGGCAAACTATTACGACTATCGTCTGTCGTCTTGAAACGGCGGCGGCCGATCATGTGAGTGAATGAATTTATGCAAAAGGTCGCGTGATAGGTAAGCACCGTCGAGACAAAAAAGCCCCAAATCAGCATTTGGAACCCGTTGGTACCAAGCTGCGGATAGAAGTAATTCAGCGCTACGCCGAGAAAGAACGTAAACACGCCGAGCGAAATCGGGGCAATATGATGATTCTCGTTGAGCCAGCGGAGTTCGGGAAATTTGGCGAGATCGCGCACCGCCTCAATATTCGTGTCGACAAACTTAGGCGAGATCACCCAGCCTAAATGCGCCCACCATACGCCGTTGATGCGCGGCGAGTGTAAGTCTTCTTCGGTATCCGAATGGCGGTGATGATGACGGTGATGCGCGGCCCACCAAAGCGGTCCCTTCTGCGCTGCGCTCGCGCCAATGAAACCAAGAACAAATTGGAACAAGCGGCTCGTCTTATAGCTGCGATGCGAGAAATAACGGTGATATCCGCCGGTGATTCCGAACATCCGAATAAAATAGAAAGCCACGCAGACCGCCAGCGCCGTCCATGAGAATCCGACCGCGAACGCGAATAGGCACATCAGGTGAACTATGAAAAAGACAGCTGTATTAACTATGTTATTGAGCGTCCACTTAACCGAAGTATCCATAATTTGAGCGATTATCCTTAATCGAAAAAATAGCCCTGAACAGACGCAGAGCTTGTCAAAAGACTACCCCGAATTAAGGGCTGTCGCAACCGAGCGGAACAATTCCGGAAGCGAAGGTGGCGATGTTACAGGGCAATATATTAAGGGAAAAGTGGCCTTAAACCCCGGAACCAACCTAGTTCAGCTAGCCGCAGTAAGCAGTTGGCTGGCAGCAACCCGGGCATAACGGATGGCCGCAAAAACTCGCTATTCACTTAAATTTTCTTGGCCCTCACGATCAGCATATTGCCGTGGAGGAACGGCACCAACGTATCGAGTAGCATAAAGAAACGCAGTACGGGCGCGATAATCAGGTACATCGAAAAGCTCTTTTTCATTTTGGAAAGGTCATTTGCGGTGACCACTTTCCCCTTCTCCCCTCTCTTGCCGCCTTTGAGGAGATCGAGCGCGCCGACGATTGCAGTGTCGATCAATTCAGAGAATAGGCGCGCATAGCAAATCGATCGCTCGATTTTAAACTTGCCGTCAAGCAAAGCCTCGAGCTGCCCATACGAATATCCGGGGCGCACGTGCCCATGCGCCCGATCGGTTTGGCCGAGCGCAAAGCGCACCCTGCGCAGCAAGCCCTCCTTTGGGTTGGGCACATTAATTACCAGCGTGCCATTGGGCTTAACAATTCGGTAAAGCTCCCGCACGCACGCCCGATCATCGTGAATGTGCTCTAAAAAATCGACGATTAGCACTTGGTCAAATACTTCATTTTGAAAAGGGAAAAGGTCTTCGCTCACCTGGGTTACGTGCTCACCGACTAGATCTTTTATTGCCTGAACGGTTTCGGGACTCAAATCAGCGCTATCCCAGCGGCCCCCTATTTCACGCAAAAAGAGACTTATCACCCCGTTGTCCGAGCCGACATCGAGCGAGGCGCGTCCGTTGGGATCGTCCATCAATTTTTTCAGCATTGCCAGCTTACGCTGCTTGAGCGGAGAGACCGCGAAAAGTTTCCGCGCGATGTTTTGAAGTTCGAGCTTATTCATGTGCGCTTTTTATAGCACCATCTCGCGTCAGCCGACCACCGGCGATCCAAACCGCCGCCGAAAGACCGAGCGCAATCGGCGTAAGCTGCAGCGCAATCGCGAGTCCCGCAGCATCGGCTGCGCGCCCAACAAATATAGGCGATAAAAATGCGCCGAAGAGATTTAACGCCAACACGGTCACGCCTTGCGTCAAAGTCACGAGATGCGCGGGCGACGCGAGCACAAGGATTGAATTCACCGGCGCGACAGCCGCAAACACCAATAGCTCCGAGAGAAAGCAGAGCGCTAGAAAAAGTGGTTGAGAAGCAACGGTAAATGCAACGGCCAACAGCGGTACGGCAATCAGCGAGAGAATGCCGATAAGATTCAGCATGCGTTGCAGCGGAAACTCCGATTGCGCCGCGTACCAAGTGGCTAAACGCCCCCCCGCCAACGTTCCCATCAAGCCGCTAGCGACGAGGATCAAGCCAAAATACTGACCAATTTGAGCTTCAGCAAAGCCGATAGACACTCCAAAGGGTACGATAAACGTCGCGATGCCATTAAGGGCAAAACTGTTAAACGTGTATCCGGCTATTGCGTAGCGTAAAGTCCGGACCGAAAGAATCTCGACTGTTCCTGAGAGGAGCGAGACGTGCGCACGCTGCTCGCTGCGCCGCTCCTCGCGAAAAAGCAGAAAGGATGCGCCGAGTAATAGTCCCGGGATACCGCCAACATAAAACGCCCAACGCCAACCGAACTGCCCGGCAACCGATGCGCCGAGCACGTACCCCAAAGCGGCGCCAACCGGAATCGCCGCAAAGAACAGCGCAAGAGCTCGATTTATTTTTTCGATCGTGAGGAAGCGATCCTTAATGTAGCCCGGTGCGGTCGTGACAAAGCTTGCTTCTCCCACGCCGACCATGATGCGCGAAAGGAAGAACGCTTCGAAGCTTTGCGATAATCCGCTGCAAATTGTCGCCAAACTCCAAAGCACCGCGCCAAAGGCCATCAGCCGCGGCCGGTTGATGCGATCGCCGAGATATCCAAAGATTGGCGCAAAGATCACGTATCCAATTACAAATGCCGATTGCAGCTGACCGCTCTGTTCGTGAGTTAAGAGAAACTCACCTTTCAAGCCCGGCAGAACCGCCGCCACCAAATAGCGGTCGAGATAATTTAAGATATTAAGCAGCGTGAAAACGTAAACCACGATGGCGCCCTGAACTTGATTTGGTCAGCCGTGTAATTAAACGACACCTGAACAGCAACCCGACAATATAGGTAACAATTTGAAATAACCGCAGAATAACCGCCACTCCATATTTCTTGTCGTCCTTTTGGACTATCGGGTATAATTCAGACGCCTGTAGAAACAGCTAGTTAGCGTTGGCAAAGCGCTTGCTTTATCTGTTTCTCGCTCACGGATGATGCAGCCGCGACAAAGATTGCTAATACGGTCATGACGACCAGCAGCAAGAACAAAAATTCGCGGTTTTGGTGACAAGGGAGAGTCTGTTTTTTAGCTTTTTAGGATACGGCTGCCAATTTCGGACGCATATCCTTAGTAAAGATGACTCGTGATTAACTTGGGGGTTACATGCAAGTGAGCATTATAGAAAGGCTGTTTTCATCATTCAGCGATTTAGAGAAAGCAATTCACAGCGCACGCGCCACACTGTCCGAACGCGAAAACGTTCCAGAAGAGGTGCTGGCTCGTTTGAAGAGCTACGATGACATTCTTTCAAAGCAGAGAGGATTGGCCGAAACACTTTGCGCGCACATTCGCGGCGGAAATTGGGATGAGGTCACACGTCACGTATCGCTGATAAACGGATTGTCAGCCATGATTCGCGATGACGCACGCGCAATCCTTTCGTCACTCGCACTCAATCACGACCGGAAAGAAAGCGACGAAATTCCGGTCTGCTAGCAGATTCGTACAGAGGATGGTTAATACGTAAAGTAATGGTAGCAGTAACGCTCGCGTTACAAGGGTAGCAATTGACACTGATGCACTGAGCCCCAGGGAGCCCCAACAAACTCCCTGGGGCGTTTTATTTTTTACCTTAGTAATATGCCGTGAAGCGGCGATATAGTGGGTAAAAAAATCTCGCCGGAGGATCCACAGGAAAACAAATTCCTTCACTTATTCACCTCGCGACGAAGGATTCTTCCAGCCTCCACCGCCGCTAACCTTCTCCCGCGGTCGGCTTCATCACATCGTAAATCAAAGAAGCTGTCTGCCGAATGCCAATTGCCGCTTACCGATTGCGCGAGCCTAGCTCAAATGTCGCTGCGCTTCAGGGCAAATTAGTAAGTCCATTATCGGTACAGGCAATGCAGAACGCGCTAATACCTGTCGGCTCCGTTTGGAGCAGGGTTAAATCTCTTCTCTTTGACCGATAATTTCAAAACTCCCACTCTCGCCAAAAGTATGTATACTGTGCATATGCACAGAAATTTTCACTCGCAGCGCGGCGTTGCTCTCATTTTAGTAATCTTCATTGTAACGCTCGCCAGCGTATTGGTGATCAATCTCGCCTACTCTACCTATCTCGGCTCACGCGTTAGCGCCGGAGCCCAGCGCGCCGTACAGGCCGAATACTTGCTGAAGTCGACGCTTAGCCTTGCGCAAATACTGGTTGCGGCGCGTAATCCGAATTTTGATTCAACCCAAGACTTTTGGGCGATGTTTTATGAAGGAGTCCCGATTCCGATAGAATACCTTGGCGTTAATCAGCCAAACTTGCGCCTCTCTCTCGAAATTAGACCGGAAGACGTCAACCTGAATCTACACAAGCTCTACGACAAAACCCGATCTCCCGCGCAGACCCAGAAATGGATCGGTATTTTTACCTCGTTCTTCAAAGCGATGGGATTCGATGACGATTTCGATGAAACAGATCAGTCGGGATTATTTCCGAAAAAACATTTCAAATCTCAAGAACTTGCTATTAGCTTGATTGAATATCAGGACGAAGACACGCAAAGCTATCCAAATGGCGGGTACGAAGGAGATGTCAAAGACGCCAAGGATATTTTTGCCAACACCTATATCAAAAGTTTGACCGAACTTTCGCGCATTCCGGGATTTACCCCGACGCGAGTGAATAAGATTCTCCCCTATATCACCGTCAACGGAATTGGTGACATTCACCTCAATTTTGTTACCGGCTTGAAGGGATTAGACCCCACGGTATTGCAGGCCATCGATCCATCTATTACCAGCACAATGATTCAGCAGCTTCACGACATAGCCGTCTCTAAGCAACCCTTCGAAAGTGGTGTCGATTCTAAATTCACGTCAATTATTCCGCGCAACTTGGTCGACGGAGTAAACTTCACCGCATCGAGCAAGAACTTCCAAGTTATCGCAGAAGCCGATTACGGGACGTCACGGTACTTTTTACGCGCTCACCTAATCAAAGATCCCAACGGAGCCACAAATCTCCCCAAAGTGTCCTCGGTAGAGCTCTTCTAATCTCGCCTTCTCCAAAGCTACAGCCTAGCAAGCCTTTGCCGCAGCCGAGTCTGACTTGTCACGCCACAGCGCCAGCGGAGGCGGACTTGAAATCCCCCCCAAATCCGTCTATTATCCCCTTACCCAAATTAAGCTGACTTTTTTATTCTTTTAAATCAAACAGTTAGCGAAGCAAGCGGCGCACGTTCGCCATCTTGTACGGGATATTTTTTCAGAGGAAGGCGTTATGGGAAAGAAATGTCAGATTTCAGGTAAGTCGAACCAGTTTGGTCACCGCGTAAGCCACGCAAACAACAAGACCAAGCACACATTCCGCCCAAATCTTCAGACCAAGCGCGTCTTCGTTCCTGAAGAAGGCCGTTATGTGCGTATCAGCGTCTCGACCCGCGTGCTGCGCACGATCGATAAGATCGGACTTGCCGCGACACTTAAGAAGAATGGCATCTCGCTCAAAGATCTCGTTGCGGGACCTCGCAAGAGCAAATCTCCTGCAGCGGCTAAGAGCGCCTAATTATATCAACATCAGTTTACATCGAGATCTGTGGCTGAACGTTATTTCGGGTGTCACGTTTCTTCGAGTGGCGGACTAGCTAACGCATTACGTGCGGGCAAAGCGCTGGGCGTAAACACCATTCAGCTCCACCCGTCTCCACCGCAACGCTGGAATTACAAACCTTTTCCCGATGGGATCGAAGCAGAATTCGTCGGCGAACGCGCGGCATCGGGCGTCAAGAAAGTCTTCTTTCACGCGATTTATCTAATTAATCTCGCGACGATTAATCCGGTGCAGCTTAACTCGGCGAAATCTTCTCTGCAGCACTACCTGGAACTCAACGCGCGGATTAAAGGTGACGGCGTAATTGTGCATGTCGGCAGCATGAAAGATCAACCCGATGAGGAAACCGGCTTCCGGCAGGTCGCTAATGCAATCGACGAAATTGTAAAAAACATCCCCTCTGAAGCGCGCCTTCTGCTCGAAGTCGCCGCCGGCAGCGGCGCAATCATCGGCGATAAGCTTGAAGAGCTGGCAAAGATTTATGAATATCTCGGGGCTCCCGCCCAAGTCGGATTCGCTCTCGATACGCAGCATATGTGGGCGAGCGGCTATGATTGGCAGAACGAACTCGAATCTGTCATCGAACAGATAGGCCGAATTTTTGGTTTCGAAAAGGTCGGCGCAATTCATCTGAACGACAGCAAGGTCGAACTCGCGAGCCGCAAAGATCGCCACGAGGACCTGGGCGATGGGCTGATTGGACTCGAGGCGATTCGAAATGTGTTTATGCACCCCAAGCTAAGCGCTATTCCGTTCATTCTCGAAACACCGTGCATGAAAGATCCGGAAAGCGCCGCTGTCGACGTCGCGAAACTAAGAGAAATGCTGTCCTAGACGGGCGTAAAACCGCATTCACGGTTTAGTGAACGTCCCCTTTCCGCATCGCGTTGAGGCGCTCTGCAGAGATTCTGACAGCCCCAATATTGACGAGTAGCGGCTCGCCTGTTTCGCGCGAATCTTTTTCGACCGCCGAGCGCAGCGCGCCCGGATCGAGTATTCCCATGCGCTGTGTATCTGGAACGAAGATTTCTAGGCAAGAACGGCACTGAACGATTACGATAATTCCTTCGAGCGTCACTTTGGTCAGCTCGGTCGAAAATGCTTCTTCATCCGATCCTGACGAACTACAACACGGGCAGGTAATCTTATCGATAAATGTCTCGGCTAAACCGCGCAATCTGAATCGTAATGCCATATACTATCCTGCTCGAACAATTTTTTTCACTAACGAAATCTGCCGGCCGCCGCAGCCGTACGTAACCTCGTCTACGGTGCGCTCTATTAATGCGATGCCGCGTCCGAATACTGCCGGGTCTTCATTTTCATCCTTACCCGCAGCCCTCTTCGGCGCCGGAGTAAATCCGTTGCCCTGGTCGGTGATGCGGATCAATAGACGTTCACAGTCGAAGTCAGAGACGATGGTCACCATGCGATCGGCGTACCTCGGATCGTTTAGTCGCTGCTGTTTTACCTTCGTGTAGCGATCGAGACCCGTGACATCGATCTCCTCTTTCCATTCGGAGATTAATTCGAGATTGCCGTGCTCGAGGCTGTTTGCCAGCGCCTCCTCGAGGGCTAGCTGCAGCCGTAACTTTCCCTTCAAATCCACCAAGCCGGCACCGTGAAGCTGTTCAAGAATCGGAAAGGGAAACACGTTGGCCGCAAGCTCTTTGGACGTAAAGGTCTCAATAGTGATTTGCGCCTCCATCGGCACTTTCGGACGGACCGACAAACGCCCCTCTTTGCGCACGCGCTGATATTCCTCAACAAGGGTTGAGAGAGTGGACTCAATCGACCGGGCGGATTCGCGCTCGATGCGGCAAAGCACGCCGTCTTCTACCAGAGCCGGGCTGGGATTACGATCGGGATGAACCAGAAGCACGAGCGCTGCGTCGGGATTCTTCTGCTGTTGGGCGCGCAAGAGTTTCCATGAATCCCATTCAAGCGAAATAGAGTCCGCAATGACGACGTCGAAGATCAGCTGCGCCTTCCACGGTGCGGCTTCGGCGTCGCCATTCCAGGACTGGCAAAACCAGCCGACGCGGGAAAAAAAGTTCTCCAGCAGTGTGCGAACCTGATTGTCTGGTTCAACAATGAGGATTGATGGAGATACATCTTTGGTGATGTGTTCCACGAGGTCCGCCGCCTTACCGAAAAATAAAGCTTCCCGCGCCCAGCAAGCCGACTATTCGTCGACCGGCAAAAGCTTATCGAGAAGAAGCAACTCAAAAGTTTCTTTTACGAATCCATGAAGCGGCTTCACCATCAGAACACCCTCTTCGGCTTTGAGGCGCTTGTAGCACATCAAAACCTTGCCGATGCCGTAGCTGTTAATAATTTGAACTCCCGAGAGGTCAAGAACGATTGTCCTCTTACCCTTATCGAAGACCTCGTTAAACGCTTTGCGCAGGCCTTCACCCGCTGGCTCAGAATCAAGGTCGCCTTCGACCCGGATGTAGCCCTTTTCACCAATGATTTCAGTAGGAAAATCCATGACAACAAGCCTCCAGACAATAGTTTTGATAGCCCCTGCGGGCATTTCTTATGATCAGATATCGGAAGCTAAAAAAAAGAACTAAAGGCTTTTGCGGGCAACGGATGTTCGGATTTTGGAGGAAAACGCTGGTATATCCCGCTTTCGCTAATGCTGTGGCGAGTGAGAATCTGAATAGGCTTTTGGGCATGGGCGGCAAAAGCAAGCTTATTTCGCCAGCGAGGCAAACTGGCCTGGCTAAGTCGAAAATATTTGCGGCATCAGAGTCTGTCAGCACTCATGCAAATTTGTTACTTGGCCGATTTGGAGAGAGGATTGTATGCTCCGCCATAGGGACACCAATTCACCTATTCGGTGCTTGCTCAAAGGATACGAATTACATGACCGAACAAACGGAACCTGCTGAATTTTCGGGACGACTTTCAAAGGGCAAAGACTGGCGTGAAATCGTCGCATGGGTCGGAGATCTGCCGCCCATGCCACATGTCGCTTCGCGCGCTATCAGCATGATTGAAAATCCGGATACTACGGCGATTGAAATTTCTGAACTTCTTGCGAGCGATACCGCTCTCGCTGCGCGTGTTTTAAAAATCGCCAATTCGGCTATGTTCTCGCGTCAGCGTGAAATCACCACGCTCAATCAGGCAGTGATGCTGATCGGATTTAAAGCGCTCAAGGGCGTAATCGTCGCGGCAACACTGCGTCAGATGCACAAATCTTCGGGCGTCGTTGACCGACTAATATGGGAGAACTCGATGTGCACCGCGATGTGCTCGACAATCCTTTCAAAAGCGCTCAAGAAGCGCTATATCGAAGAAATCTTTCTGCTCGGCCTACTTCACAGCTTAGGCCAAATCGTCTTCCTTCATCAGCAAAATACCTCCAAAGAGTATAAACAGGTGATGAACATGGTGCAAAAAGGTACCCATGAATATGCCGAAGCCGAACAGATCGTATACGGTTTTGCGCATCCGCTCATCGGCGCGCTGGTGGCTAAGAAATGGAATTTTTCGGCGGAAACCTGCCAAGTCATACTTCACTACCGCGACCTTCCTGAAGGCGATAAGCCCGAGAA
>CAYTAW010000091.1:0-375 GCA_964435675.1 uncultured Bdellovibrionales bacterium | reverse complement strand
AACGAACTTGAAGAAAAAACGGCCATCGTTCAGCTCGCAGACATGCTCGCGCACCGGGCAGAAATCGGATCCCCACAGGGATACCCAAAGATGGATATGCAGATTTCAATGCTTACGACCTATCTTGGCATTGAAGAAAGCAAAGCTGGGCCGCTGCTCGAGTCTGTGGTTAAAGATACGCAGACAATGTTTAGTAACGAGCGCAGTATCTACGGCTAACGGCAGCAATTCACAATATATTGGCTAGTCCCCGCAGTCAGCTTACTGCAGTAAGCATCCCGCTGTCGGCCCTTTCTATAATTAAAATGCAGAGCTGAGTTCAAGATACTGTATGCCGGCATCCGGGGCCTTCCGACGCAGCCCTATCAATCATTC
>CAYTAW010000090.1:10024-10441 GCA_964435675.1 uncultured Bdellovibrionales bacterium | reverse complement strand
ATTCCACGATAAATCGGTGCTGACGATAAAGTATATCGTGATCGCAAATGAGAGGATGTTGAGCGATCCATGAAAGGCGATATCATCATAGTTTTTCTTTGCGGCTAGCGTGCGCGCAAATCCGAAAAAGACCTCAAAAAACATAAATGCAACAATAATCGCAAGATGAACAAAAATATTCGCCTTGGTGCAAAGCTGAATGGTCAATCCAAAGAGCACCAAACTGCCGCTGAGGCGCGGGAAAATCGAGCATGCGCCGATCAGCATGCTAAAGAGACCAAAGAGTACGTAAAAATCTTCGCGCGCAAACCGCGACCAATAAATGAGTGAAGGCCCAAGCGCTATGCCAGCGGTTAAAAAGAGCAGCGCTTTGGGAGAGAACCAACGGCGGAAGACGAGTGGCAAGAACATGTATAC
>CAYTAW010000090.1:0-10014 GCA_964435675.1 uncultured Bdellovibrionales bacterium | reverse complement strand
ACCGTTCCCAAGAACGCCATCGGCACGCGAAAAGACCAGATATCGGATCCAATACAGCTATAAACGAAGCGATATAAGTTATAGAGCATCGGCCCATGGAGCATCGGATTGTATCTATAGTAGTGAAACTCTGGCGCATCGAAGAAGTACCGCCCAAACATTCCGTGTTGCGATTCATCGTGGTGTACCGGGCGCATATCGAGCGCGTGCCAGCGGAATAGTAATCCGGCGAGGGTGATCAATGCGTAGAGCACCCATTGATGTTTAGTAAAATAGTCGGCAATCGGCGCGCTAGAATCGCTGCTGCTGGAATTACTCGTGTGTTCCATCGATAAACATCCAAAAATGAGAAAGGTTTATATGCAGATTTACATACTCGCTTTAGAGGTGCAAACCATTAATTTTACTATGTTTATGGGTATTGGCGGCGTCGTTTTTAGCGGTTAACTTGGAAATGGGATGTACAGCCCCCGCAGTCAGCATTCGACAGACCGTGTTCGGCAATCAGCGCGCCCCGTTTAAGCGACGATAGCTCGCGCCAAACAATGAATGTTACTAGAGCTAAGTTGGGTGCAGAATGCCGACTGCGGGGGCTACCTAATGATTAAACAATCGTTCCCCCTAGACCGGTCTCTCAAATCTCCTGTGTACCACAAGCTCCCCGTCCTGAAATTTATATAATCCGATCGGAAAACTGTAATAAACTCCGCGGTGGGCCGTGCGCTTAACGCAAAACGGGCCAGTGGCACCGATGCGCTCATCATCGAAGCGCATCGCCGAGATAAACTTCTCGGGTTGATCAAAGAGTTCTGGTTTTTCAGTTATAGTTTGCTTGGCAAGATTCAAAAAATCGTAAAAGAGCGCGCCGTACTCAACGCCCGCCTGATTGCGATATTCCCTCTTAAAGCGCTCCCGAAATGCGTCGGACACCAAGGGGAGAACAAATAGCGCCTCGCGCAGTAGTGGCTCCAACGCCGCGGCCTCTTCCGCCGAGGCAAACTGGGTCGGCGTAAAAATCATCATTTTAACGCCCGTCGCCTCTAGGGCCGTGAGAAATGCCTTAGCCGGCAATACATTAAGGAACACTCCAAGCGCGTCAAATTTCTTTCGACGAATTCGCTGTATAATAGCCCTGTGCTCTTTGTAATTCGAGCCATCGCCGGGATCAACCTCGACGGTCTCATCACTCATCGTATTTCCAGACAACCCGGCATTGAGAGCGCTATAATAGCCGTTCGGTTCCTGAACTATATACAACGCCTTCTTCGATTGGCGACGGAGTTCATCCCAAATAGCGCGCGCAAGCTCCCCGCCTTCATTAAAAAAGAGCGAGCTATATTTCTTACCCGCCGTGGTGCGTAGATCGGCATTAACGGCGAAAAGGGGAATTTTACTCTTCTCGGCTTGCTCGGCGAGAAGAGGCGCATACTCGCCTTCCACCGCGTAAACAACATCGACCGAATTACCACTGGTGAGCATCTGATACGCCGCAAGCACTGCACGCTCACCGCCAGAAGAATCTTGGTAAAAAATCTCAACCGCATCACTCAGTGCGGAATCATCTTTCAACGCGAGCTGCGCCGCACTGCGCTGCGCCTGTCCGATAAACGATTGTACTCCGCTGAGCGGGGCGAGCACGCCGACCTTAATTTTTCTAGGGGCGGGTTCGGCATACACGTATCCATGCACTATCACCGCCACGAGAGCGCTTACCGGTACTATCCACCCTTTCATTTCTTTACCTCTATAAAACGCAGTGCACCGCGCAATGAATACCGCGCCGCACGCGCAGATAATTCCACAGGAGTAAGCCGCGAGAGAAGGCATAAAATCTTCGAGCGCAGGCACGGGGTAACCCAGGAACGTTTTCTATCAAGCGAGCGCAGCGTTGCTGCCACGACGTCCTCAACCGAATCGCGAAAAATCCCAGTCCACTCGCCGGGAACACGCGCGACTCCGCCAAACTCAGTCTCTACCGGCCCCGGACAGAGCGCTATTACCTGAATACCGAATTCAGCCAACTCATAGCGCAGCCCCATAGCGTGAGAAAAATTAAAGGCTTTCGTCGCGGCATAGGTCGACATGTAGGGAAGCGGTTGAAACGCCGCAATCGACGAAACCGAGACGATCGCGCCGGATCGGCGCTTTTTCATTTGCGGTATGACCGCATGCATCAAGCGTAACGGTGCAAGTACATTAAGCAGCACCAGCTCCTCCTCACCTTCCCGATTCAAATTCTCGAATCGGCCAAAACTTCCTTTTCCTGCATTGCATACTAATAGATCGATGCGATGATTCTCGAGAAAATCCTCGACTTCATGAATTTCGGCAGAGGAAAGATCGCAACGGATAACGCGAGCAGACTGAGGACGCGCTCCGTTAAGATCGTCTGCAAGCCGCTGCAATCGCTCGATTCGACGCGCGACCAGAACTACATCGATCCCGCGACGGTGAAGTTGGCGCGCGAACTCCTCACCAATCCCGGAAGACGCCCCGGTAATGAGCGCTGTTTTGCCATGCGTATCGTTCATTTAGTCCCCCTCAAACCACCGCGCCACCGATCTAACGTTGGGGCGCGCGAATAACTGGTGGCGGCGCTTAAACGCCCGCGGCATGAGCCAGACAACTTCACGCAGCGCCCTCATCGAAGTGCGCTCGACAAATAAAACGCCGCACAGCACCAGCGCATTACGCACGATGATACCAGGCACAATGCATCGCCATAAATCACGAAATGCAAAATTGTTAATCTGCATAAGAAATCGGTTGCGTACGCTCCACGCGTTTATCAGCGGAGAAAGAGCCGCTCTTTTTTCGGGAAGCACATGGCGCACATGATAGCCCACGGCCGTGGGCACATAGAGAAACCCCAAACCAAGAAGCTGGGCGCGCCACGCGAGATCCGCGTCTTCACGGTAAGCAAAAAAAGCTTCATCGAAGAGGGCCGCACGCGTACTCGCGCCATTGGCGAGTTGGGGATAGATCCGATAGAGCGCTTGATTTGCTCCGGGAGTATCAAGCTGCAGCGCCTCAATCGCTTCTTTCTTTAGCAACAGCGCCGCGCCGCTGCCGCCAAACACCGGCTCCGGCAGCGCCGCCCCCCGTTCGCGATCGAGATGTCGCAGTGAGCATGTCATGCGCATACCAGCTGCATCGACTGTCTGCGGGACCAGTGGTTGCAGGGCGCTGTCAGCGCGATATAGCAGCGGTGTCGCGCCGGCCAACTCAGAGCGTTCCCCCACGGCTGCCGTCAATTCAGCAACGGCGTCCGGTTCGATGCGTGCGTCAGGATTGAGCAAGAAGAGATAGTCGAAACCTTCGTCGAGGCAGCGCCTCGCCGCTTGATTTTGCGCTGCCGCGAATCCGAGATTCGAATCGTTCCTGACCAACGTGATCGCCGAACCGAACGAACTGGAGATCTTCTCGGCGAGCTGATTTGTCGACGCGTTATCGGTCACCAAAACCGTGCAATCGATGCCGCGCTGATCGAGAAGTGATTGGATGGCGATCAGCGCGCTTTCAGGCGAATTGTAAAGAGTGACATGTGCGAGCACCCGGCGCCGTTGCATCAAACGACCTTCGAGATGGCGCCACGCGCGTACACTATTGACCTTTCGATTGATTTACCGAGTTTTCGATAATTTCACGCACAATATCAGGGTGCGGCGTCGCGAGGAGTTTACCGTTAATCCAGACAGAGGGTGTTCCCTCAAGCTTGAGCGCTTCGCCCAAATCCGTGTCTTTTTTTATCTTCTCAAGCTGGCGACCGGACGATAAACACTCTTGCATCGCATCCTCATCAAGCGCGAATGAGTCCGAAAGACTCAAGAGCTTCTGCTGTACTTCCCGTTCCGTTTTTCCTTCCGGCACGCCCGAAGTATAGAAAAAATCGGCAATATTCCAGAATTTTCCCTGCTCTCCCGCGCAGCGCGCGAACTCCGCTGCTTTGCAGGCGCCGACATGCATTCCCGCGCTGTATTTATTGCATGAGTTATCAAGCGGAAAATCCTTATGAACGACTTCGAATGCGCCAGGGAATTCTTTGGAAAGCCGAATAAGCGCCGCGCCTAGCTGCTGACAGTGCGGGCATTCAAAATCGGAAAACTCGACGATCTGCAGCGGGCTTTCCGCGAGCCCCTTGGTGAAATCGCCTGAAATTACTTGATTGCGGACAATATTAAATGAAATTACCGGCTGTTTATCCCACTCGCCAACGTACTGCGTAACAATCGCTTTTTGCGCGTCTTCAATTTTCGCTTCGCTGCCATATTGTTGCTTGATGAAGAAGCTCGACATGAACACCTCGCCGCCGATAATCAACGCGAGCGACGCGCACAGCGCGAATACAACCAATATGCGCGCAAAAATTCCGTGCGTCGAAGCGCTGGGAATCCAGATTGCAAGCAACCGAAATCCACCGCGGAAGGCGTTCGCTAAACGCGTCACCAATCCTTCACTCGCGGGGATCGTCCAGGCAATGCCAAAGAGCGTAAAATTTACTAGATACATGCCGATACATACGGGACAGAGCGCCCCAACTATAAACTCGGAAACATACAGAAGTCCGAGCGATGTTAGTGACGCAAAGAAGGTGCTCAACAAAATGAAATCACGGCTCTGCTCCCTTAAAAGTACCTTGTTGGCGATTCCAACAATCGAAACCGTAATCATCAGCAGGTAAAATCCAAGACCGAAGCTTGCCAGCGGCTTGCCGAGAAATGTGGACCAGGCGCTTGTATGCACGCGAGAACAATCAACGTGCTCAGAAATAGAACAAAACGAAGCCGTATGCTCCTCGCCAAGCATCAAGCTTACGTATTGATAGAGCGATAGCGCTGAAAGGGCGAATCCGATGGCGGCGACGAGAATCAGCAGCAGAAATTTTTTATTCACCCGAGAGACCTAAATTAACGCAGACCAAACAGTGCACAGTAATCTAAATTCTATGCATACACCTAAAATCATAGAAGAAAATCCTGCCGGAAGCATACTATCTTACATTACAATGGGGAAGTCGCGTATTATCGCCGGATAGCGTGTCTATAGGCCGAAGACTGTGGCCGTCGCATCCCGGTAGAAAACCGGCAGCTCATTAGAGCGCAAAAGCTCTTCTTCTCGCTTTGAGTGCGCTGGGTACATTAGATACCCGGCTCCGAGCGCCTTGAAATACTCCCGCCAGCCCCCTGCTCCGCCCAAATATTTTTCGAAATTCTTGTAGAACTCCTCCCCCAACAGCGTATTGCGATCATCAATCAGTGCCAGCGCCTTGCCGCCCCCTTTCCAGGTAATAAAGCCGCCGTAAAAAGGGTCGGCCGCCACGACAGTCGTGCCAGATTGTCCCGCGAGCACCTCGATTGCCCGATAGGGATAGATCTTGGCGCGCGGTCCGTATTCTCCCCCGTAAAACGGGACAGCGCCTTGGATGGCGCCGCATACGGCGAAAACAATCGTCACAAAGGCAACGAAGTTCGTTCCCGGGTATATTCGCCGCTCCCGTTCTTCGATGCGAAGCCAGGCGCTTTGCAACGTTTCTTTACCGGGAAATCGGCCAAGTCGTGAAAAGATCGAGAAACTATCGGCGATATAGGGGGCGGCAATAATGCCGAAGAACGGCAAGAAACGTACCGCGCCGAGCGATGAATGGACGAAGAGAACTATCACCAAAAAATCAACCATAGTCGCCGTTTTTGGCCGAGCAAAAAAGGAAAGAAAGACGCAAGCGAGCATCAGTTGAAAAAGCTGTCCCTCGGGAGAATTCATTTGCGGGGGGTTCCACTCCTGATGGTAGGTCATAAAAAACGAACTCGAGGTGAGCGATAATATGCTCCGATGTAGCGCGATTCCATAGGGATTAAGTACGGTTGCCAGGGCCGAAAGAATAAGAATCGTAAGCACCATGCGTTGTCGGACGCGCAGGGACTCTTCCTCCCCCTGCGTGCAGAAGAAAAAGAGGTCAAGAAAGAGCCCAAGCAGCACGAGCAGGACGAACAGCAAGCCGAGAAAAAACGAGGGATGCAGATTTGCCCAGAACACGAATCCAAGCGGAACAATCCAGTACAATTTTTTTGCGCGCGTAACTAATTCCTGCGGCGCAACCCCCTTAACCGCGCTGCGATAAAAAGGAAGCATGGCGCAAAAAAGCAGCGCAAAACAGAAAATTCCCAACATCACCGGCCGTAAAATCAGATGCACCTGAGCAATCTTCGCCGCAAACAGCGCGCCCAGCGTCGCCGCAATTGCCGGACGGCCGCTAAAACGCAGACTGCCCGCTAGGGGTGCAAAATATACGAAAAGATAAAGCGCGCTGAGCAGCGCATAGAGCGCCGGAAAGCCGAACAAATCATATATTTTCCAAAGAACTAAATCGCTTAACCACTGATCCGAAACCCAGGGCCGCGCTTCACCGCCGGCAAGAAATGGATCGACATGAGGCACCGCGCTATGGGTGGCAATCCACTCCCCGGTTTTCAGATGCCATCCGACGCCCGGATCGTCAGCGAATTTATCGAGCCCGGTTGCTGCGACCGAAATCAGCGCGATCAAAAATACCAACGCATGAAAGCGCGGAAGTGCTTGTGAGCGCATGAAAGCCGAAGCTATTTGAGCCACTCCTTAATCTTGCGGCTGGTCTCCTTGGGCGTGAATCCGAACTTCTCGGCGAGAAGTTCCCCCGGCGCTGATGCGCCGTAGTGATCGAGGCCGATGCGCAAGCCGTTGCTGCCGACAATACGCTCCCATCCATAGGTAAGCCCCGCTTCGATAGAAACCTTCTTTGCACCTGGAGGAATTACTGCGTCGCGGTAATTCTGGTCCTGCTCAAGGAACAGCTCCTGACAAGGAAGCGACACAACGCGCGCCTTGATGCCTTCACTGGCAAGCAGCGCGTGCGTGTCCATAGCGAGGCCGACTTCGGAGCCTGTCGCCGTAATCACCAGATCTTTAATGTCGCCACCGGTAACAACATAACCGCCTTTGAGGATATCGTCGGCGTTTACCTGATCGCGCTTTAATGGAGAGACATTCTGCCGCGTGAAAAGCAGCGTGCTCGGCTTATTTTTCATCGAAAGCGCCGCGAAGTACGAGAGGCCAACCTCAATTCCATCTGCGGGACGGAACGTATAGAGATTAGGGATGATGCGCAGCGAACAGATCTGCTCAATCGGTTCGTGCGTGGGTCCATCTTCACCGACCCAGAAACTATCATGGGTAAAAATAAAGAGCGTCTGTATATGCGAGAGCGCGGCGAGACGGAGCGTCGGGCGCATGTAATCGACGAATACCAAGAATGTTGCGGTATACGGCGCAAACATCTTGCCGTACGCCATACCATTCGCAACCGCGCCCATACCGTGCTCGCGCACACCGAATCGAATGTTTTTTCCACCAAAGGAATTGCGCTGAATGTCCTTCGAATCCTTGATCAATGTCTTAGTCGAAGGCTCAAGGTCTGCCGAACCGCCGACGAACCACGGCACGTGCTTGGCGATAACTTGAATTGCCTTGCCGGAAATATTGCGTGTAGCGTCCGGTTTACCGTCGCTCATCGCCTTGATTAATTCATCCTTTAATCCGGCCGGAAGCTCCTTATTAATTTGCATCGCAAGCTGCTTGGCAAGCTCCGGATTTTTTGTTTTCCAAGCGCTAAAGCGCTCCTGCCATGCGGCGTAGTGCTTCTTTTTTTCTTCGATTGACTGCGCTACCGCGGCGCGCACATCGTCAGGAACGTAGAATTGCTCGGTGTATGTCCAGCCAAGCTGCTCCTTAGTCTTTTGAATCTCATCCTTACCAAGCGGCGAACCATGCACCTCGTAAGTGTTTGCCTTGTTCGGACTGCCGAATCCAATCGTCGTGTGCGAGATGATGATGCTCGGACGCGACGTCTCGTTCTGAGCGTTCTTCAATGCCGCCGAGATTTCACTAAGGTTATGCCCGTCAATATCTTGAACGTACCAGCCGTAGGCCTCAAATCGCCTACCGACATCCTCTGTAAAGCAGACATCGGTATTGCCGCCGATCGAAATTTCGTTGTCGTCATAGAAATAGATTAAGTTATCGAGACCGAGCGTTCCCGCGAGCGAAGCGCCCTCCGATGCGACACCTTCCATCAAATCGCCGTCACTGACGATGCCGTAAACTGTATAATCAAAAAGATCTTTCCCATAGCGCTCAGCAAGCATCTTGCCGGCAAGAGCCATACCGACGCCGTTGGCTACTCCCTGACCCAGCGGCCCGGTGGTCGTATCAACGCCCGGCGTCCAGCCAAATTCCGGATGACCCGGCGTCTTACTATCCCACTGACGAAATTTCTTGATCTCGTCCATGGGCAGATCGTAGCCGAAAATATGCAGCAACGAGTACAGAAGCATTGAACCGTGACCGCATGAAAGTACGAAGCGATCGCGATTAATCCACTCAGGGTCCTGCGGATTGACGCGCAGCGCATTCGTCCAAATCTCGGTCGCATAATCGGCGCCGCCGAGGGGCATTCCGGGGTGCCCTGAATTAGCCTTTTCGACGCCCTCAATCGAAAGCACACGAACGGCAAGCGCGATTTTCTTAACGAGATCTTGAGCCACGGTCATTTGCAATACCCCCAGAATTGAAATCCGATTGAATAATAATGGTCAGATACTACGAATTGAGGGGACAAACTGCAACAGAAGGTTTAATAGGTAGAGAGTTGAGGTACGGTTAATTTCGGCTCTATCATTGGGTAATATGAACGCCGCTCTGCAAAACAGGAACCGCATCACCACGTGCTTTGATAGCCTGCGTAATGCTGTGCGGGAGCACTGCGGCGAGGTTCTAACCGAAACGATCGAGCCCCTCGCCGACCAGGGCCTCTCGAATATCACCTTTCGAGCTCAGCTGAAAAGCGGCGCCCCCTGTAAGATAAGGACACACTATCGGCAGTCTCATAGCGGAACTCACGTTTTCGAAAAGGAGATTTGGATTGCAAAGACGCTCTCGAAGTGCGGCCTTCCATCAACAGAGATTTATTCGGGCGTGCATGAATACCTCCTCGAAGAGTCCGGTCGCAAGGCTGCGTTTTACGTGAGTGAATTCATTCCAGGGGTCCCCGCAGCCGAACTCGTTGAGCACGATGCCGCCGCAAGACAGAACCTATATCGGAACCTCGGCTCGCTGCTGCGCTCAATCGAAAAGATCAATTGTATCGGGTTCGGTTCGTCATTTACCAACGCGACAAACAGCTTTACCCGGAGCTGGGAGCAATCTATCCTCGAAGAGTGCGATCGGTACAAAAATTGCGAACGATTCCTGAAGGACGAACTGACGAGCAATGAACGCCGATGCTTTGCCGATCGTATGGAAGAGCTCAAGTACCTGTGGCCGGAACCACGCCTCATTCACGGCGATCTCAGCCTACGGAACGTACTGCAGTGTCAAGATAGCGGAGAACTCCGGCTTATAGACTGGGAATTCGCCTACTCCTCCGCTGCTCCGGTATCGCACTTCATGCTCGTGCTTCACAAAGCGATCGTCTTCAATCGTCAGTGCAACGCCAAAAAGCTCTTTCAAATATTTTACGGTGACGGAATCACGCCGGAACTCTCGGCGCTTCTCACCGGCTATCAGATTTCGCCGGTTGAATATGAAAAGGTCTTTCGACGCCCGACCGAGTCCCTTCTTGCCTCGAGACTCGTTCCATTATTAAGTTGGTGGGGTGCGATGAAGAAAGATGCGGCTGTGCGAATGTATTGGCAAAATACTTATCACGCCGCGCGCGGGGTGATATCTCAACTGCTAAAATAACTAGGACGGACTACTTCCACTTAATTGAGCAGCCGAGCGGATGGACGAATGACGGACTCGGCGCCTTTCCGCCCAAAATCTGCTCGAGCGCATCAGCAAGGTAGTGATTCTTCACCTCAGCGGGAAATCGGGGACTATTGTTAATCGTACCGTGAAAAACCAGCTTTTGTTCCCCATCGAACACATAACATTCGGGAGTACACGCGGCGTCAAATAGGCGCGCTACCTGCTGCGACTCGT
>CAYTAW010000089.1:8330-10466 GCA_964435675.1 uncultured Bdellovibrionales bacterium | reverse complement strand
ATCGCGGCACGTTCAACAGCATTCTGAAGCTCGCGGATATTACCCGGCCACGGATAACTGGCCAGCGAATCGAGTACCGATGGCGTAAGCGAGGGCGAATTTTCCCCTAAGTACTGACGCATAAAATGCTCGACCAGCAGGCGAATATCGCTGCGCCGCTCACGTAACGGCGGCAACGTCAATGGAATCACATTCAAGCGGTAATAGAGGTCAGCGCGAAACTTTCCCTCGCTGACATAATCCACAAGATTGCGGTTCGTTGTTGCTACCACTCGAACGTCGATGCTGATGGGGTCTTTTCCGCCAACGCGATCGATCTCGCGCTCTTGAAGCACGCGCAGCAGCTTAGCCTGCAACGCCAGCTCCATTTCGGAGATTTCATCAAGAAGAATCGTGCCACCATGCGCCAGTTCGAACTTACCGATTTTCTTGGCCTGCGCACCGGTGAACGATCCTTTTTCGTGTCCAAATAGTTCGCTCTCCAGCAATGTATCCGGAAGCGCAGCGCAGTTTACGGCGACAAAGGGCTGCGCATTTCTGGGACTTGATGAATGCAACAGACGCGCGATCAGTTCCTTACCAGTCCCCGACTCGCCCTGAATCAGCACGGTTGCGTCGCTTTTAGCCACCGCTTCTGCGACTTCGAGCACGCGGATCATCATCGGATCATTGGTGATTATCGGCCGTCCTTTTTTGCCCCTATTTCCTTTCTGCCTGAATTGCCGACTCTCTGGACTGAGCACGCGATCAACGGTGCGCTCCAAATCCTCAACCGAAAACGGCTTTGTAATGAAGTCGGCGGCACCGAGCTGCATCGCTTCCACGGCATCCGTAACCGTTCCGTGCGCGGTAATCATGATAAATGGCACGCTTATCTCGCGCTTTTGAATCTCGGATAAAAGCTCCTGCCCTGTCATCTCGGGCATACGTTGATCTGACACGACGAGGTCAAACGTCTCCTGCTCGAGCGCTTCAAGCGCCCGACGCCCGTCACTCACCACCGTGACATCATGACCCGCGCGAGAGAGCGCGGCATGAATTGCCAGCTGCATCTGGGGTTCATCATCAGCAACCAAGATCTTCGTTTCTCGTTTCATACTCACCCTTTTGCTAGCTCCAGTTAACTATTTTGACCTTCGTTTCCTCTCTCGCCTTCTTTTGGGCTCGCGGCAGCGCAACGGTAAAATGCGCTCCCGGCCGATTCTCAACTTCTACGGTTCCTCCGTGCTGCTGAACTAGCTGATGCACGATTGCCAAACCCAATCCGGTACCTTCATTTTTCGTGGTCACGAAGGGATCGAAAACCGTCGGCAACAACGCTTCCGGAATTCCCGGTCCCGTGTCGCTTACTTCCAACAGTGCCGTCTCGTTTACGCCATCGCGAACGCGCACCGTAACTGTTCCATTGAAGCGCGTAGCCTGCAGCGCGTTAAGCACCAAATTATGTACCACTTGACGCAATGCTACTTCGTTGGCAACAAGATACGGATTCCCCTGCGCCTCGCATTCAATGCGCCCTGATTGACCACCACGCGGTTGCAGCTTTTCGATTTCTTCAAGGATCACCGCGTGCGCGTTAATCGGCGCGAAACTGAGATTTTTATCGCGCGAGAATTGCAGAATGTTCTCGACCACGTGATCAATGCTGCCGAGGCTGGTATCAATCTGATCAACCAGCGTCACGGCGGAAGGCATATTCTCTACATCACGGCGCAGCAGCGAAAGAAATAGCTTTATCGCACCGAGCGGATTGCGCACTTCGTGAGCAATGGCAGCCGCCGTTTCTCCGAGCGTCGCCAATTTTTCCGCGCGCTGAACCTCTTTCTCTTTCTCTTTGAGCTTTACGCGCAGCTCTTCGGTCTCCTGCAGCAGCGCGTTGTACTGCGCTTCGAGACGCTCGCCCGTTTCGGTAAAGCGCGTGAATGCCGCCTCCAGCAGCCGCAAATTCTCGTCGCGCCCAAGTACTGCGCTATTCTGACTTGCCGACATTACTGCCTCCATTCGATTGCCGCTGCTCCCAAAAAGCCGCTTCGGCTTTCGCTTCCAAGAGCGTTAGCCAAGGATCACTCGGAGGATACTTCGAGGCTGCCGCGGCGCGAATCTCTTGAACTCGTGCCACGTTTTTTTCGCGCGCGG
>CAYTAW010000089.1:0-8320 GCA_964435675.1 uncultured Bdellovibrionales bacterium | reverse complement strand
ACCCAGCTGTCCAAAAAACGTTCGGGAAATTTACTGCGTCCGGTTTCCAACCAAAAGGACGCCTGAGAATAGTCCCCTGCGTTCATACTCAAGCCGGCGAGCGAGCGAATCGCCTCGGGCGCGCGCGCATGATTTACAGGAATTCGAGCAAAGTTATCAATCGCATCCTGCGTATGACCGAGCCGCAGCTGACACTGCGCGGTGAGGTAATCGGCTTCTGCCCGATCCTCTTTGCCCACTTCACGTTGTGCGAGAAGATATTTTTCCTCGGCGGCACCGGCCGAATTGAGTTTCATCAGGCTTTCCGCCCAGAGCAGCCATAGTTTTCCGCGTAGAGGTGACGGATCTTCGAGGCGGTGAATAGCGCGTTCGACAAAAACGAGCGCTACCTGAGGGTTCCCTTCCTGATATTCAATCGCACCGCGCGCAAACTCTATGCGTGCGCGCTCCGTTTCGGGGAGCGATTTGTCATGCAACGCTTTCTCATACTGTTCGATGGCGCGATCGGGAAGGCTCAGCGCCCACGCGCTTTGAGCCGCAGAAATAATTGCTTCGGTCGTTGCGATTCGCTTCGGCATGCGCTCGAACGAAAGCATAGCGCTATAATAATCCCCCTCAGCTTCCTTCTGCTGAACGTCGATTGGAAAATCAGCGCGTACTGGCACCGACCAGCTGGCGGCAAAGAGTGCGATCAACCCAGCGGCCGCGGCGCGCCGCAGCGGTTCGGTGACTTTATTGGATATGCCGTTATTATCTATAACCATGGTTGAAATTCTAAAATGTTTTTCATCCAGATTTCCGACGTCAGACGTACTTATGCGTCAATGTCGGCGTTTGCATCATCGAATATGCCCCGGTCATCAGAAGTGCTCACCTCTATGTTCTTTTCGAGCCCCTTTTTCTTTATCTTCTCGACGAGCGTCGTGCGGTTGAGGCGAAGCAGCTGAGCCGCAGCTTTTTTGTTCCCATTGGTGCGCAGCAGCGCCATGCTAATCAGCTTTGTTTCAAACTGATCGACCATCGCGTTGAAATCGATGCCGTCGCTTGGGATCTCCTCGGCAGTCTCAAACACCGCGCACTCCTCGCGCGCTTCACGCATATGTTCGGGAAGCTCATGTTCCTGCAGCGTTTCGCCTTCAGCTAAAATAGCGAGGCGCTCAAGCAAATTTTCTAACTCGCGGATATTTCCGGGCCACTGATAGGCGCGGAAGCGATTCATCGCGGCAACCGAAAATCCTATCGTACGCTTGCCAAGATTCTCACACGCATTGCGCATAAAATGCTGTGCCAAAAGCTCAACATCCTTATCGCGCGCTCGAAGCGGCGGGAGATCAATCGGAACGACTTGCAGACGGTAATAAAGATCTTCACGGAACCGACCCGCTTTTACTTCTTGTAGGAGATCTTTATTGGTTGCCGCGATCACGCGTACATCGATATCGATTGTTTTGGTGGAGCCAACCGGCTCAATTTTGCTCTCTTTCAGGAAGCGCAGCAGTTTCACCTGAAGCTTGGGGCTCATCTCTCCGATTTCATCGAGAAAGATCGTTCCACCGTCAGCAAGTTGAAACCGTCCGATACGGGTATTGACTGCACCGGTGAATGCGCCGCGCTCGTGTCCGAAAAGTTCGCTTTCGAGAATGTCCTCAGGAATTGCGCCGCAATTGACCGGGACAAGACGTCCACTGCGACCGCTCAAGCGGTGAAGTGCCTTGGCGATTAGTTCCTTACCGGTCCCACTCTCTCCAAGAATCAGCACCGTTGTCGATGTCGTCGCTACCTTCTCGACTACTGAAAAGACTTTCTGCATCTCCTGACATTGACTGACGATGCCGACGAACGAATTCGGCCGGATGAGCGGCGATTCGTGTTTAGCAGAAGTCAGTGGCGATTGAACGAGAGCAGACGACTCAATGGCAGTTGACAACATAAACGCACTCCTTGCGAAAACCTTCCTACTTCAACCAGTCAGGTGGGGATTAAAACCTTGCAAACCCTTGCCGTGTTCCGCTTATCGTGGTCACAAAAACATTTCCCCACCTGACCACATCTCAGTGTCACCATAATGGCAAGCACCGTACCAATGTATGATGCAGGCCGTCGAAATATTGACCCAGACGCACGAAAATCGTCACTGCTGCGATAACTGTGTGAAAAAACATGGCAAAAGCCGTGTTTTATTCAAATTGAAGTGCGAATAAACAACAGTTATTTTGTAAAAAAAATGTAATCTGAGAATAAAGTGTTCAAGTTTTACCATAAAGCGACCGATAACTACGCAAATTTTTCTGACACTATTCCCTTCCGTCAATTTTCCTTGATAAGATCTAAATCTCCCGCCGTTCAATCCGCATCCATTAATGGATTCGTAGTGTTAAAAGATTGGTCGGAATGCGCTCTTTTGTAGACGAAACCGTATTGCGGGAGATAGCCGGGAAAGTCTACGCTCAAAGCCCGGTTATGAAGAATAGCTCTTTATATTCTTTCTGGTTCGAGCAAATTACCCGACGACCAATCTCCAATAAAACTTCGTCCTCCATCCTCCCAATTGAATCGAGTCTTGCAGCCGTAACATCGCCGGCTTTGCATCACCCTGGCGTAACCGCTAATGGAATTTTTAGCGGAGGCGAACTATGGAAAAATTAGAAGCTGTCCGCGACATAATTAAAAAGAAACTTTCAGCGCGGCGGGATTTACACGAGCATTTCAAGCTTCTTGATCTCGAGACGCTCGCCGGCGAATTTTATACTCGGGCTCCACATTATTTTCTCGCAGAAACCGAAGCTGAAGAACTCGCCGCACTCTGCGTCGAAGCGGTAGATTCCGCGAGCGCGGTTTATGAGAAGTTGAGCCGCAGCAGCAACCGTAAAGAATGTCGCGATTCAATCGGTATTAGCCAAGGCGGAGATTCGGAGCATTCGGCACTATCCATAGCCATGCCCGACTGCCCATTTATCGTCAACACGATCAGTGAATGTCTCGCCGAAAAAGCCATTCATGCCCTTGTATTTATTCATCCGATTATTCGCTATGGAACACAGCGCTTCTCCTGTTCATACCTGCGGCTACCAAAACTCGATGCGGGGGCCGAGGAAGCGCTGATCAAAGAGATTCGCGAGTCGCTGGCCGATCTGCTGATTATTACCTCCGACTATCCCGAGGTAAAATCGCAAATGCAGACGTTAACCGATACGCTCCTCGGGGGCCTTGATGGCACTCCCGACGCTGACTACGAAACGCCGCAATTTCTTGATTGGCTGCTCGACGATAATTTTGTCTTTATTGGATTGCGAAAATATACGTTTACCGATTCCAAGAAAGGCCCCGAGAACGACGTGCAGCTTGGGTTATTTCGCTCGACGCGGAGCGCATCAGCGCAGTTGCTGGCAGAATCTACCTTCGACGGCGCGGCGCTGCTGCAGAAGAAGGGGCCAATCCTCGTTTCACGCTTGCGAACCAAAAGTCCCGTCCACCGCAGAGTGCCGCTGGTCAACATTACTGTTCGGGCACACGGAGATGACTCCAAGAAAAAGGCAGTGTATTCGATTACTGGTTTGCTTACTTCAAAGGCTCGCGCGCAAGAGTCATCCGATGTACCGCTAGTGCGCCGCAAGTTACAGAGTATCTTAACGCTCGAAGATGTAGCTTTTAATTCGCACGACTATAAGTATGTTGTCGATATTGTCGACAATATGCCGAAAGACGAGGCTTTGCGTCTCGAAGTCGAGGCGCTGCGTGAAAACATTCACATTATCCTGGAGATGCAACATTTAACCGAAGTTCGCGCCTCCTATCGCTACGACGAAGCGCGTCGCGGAGTTTCGGCTCTAGTTTTGATGCCGCGCGAGCGGTTCAATAGCCAGGTACGTCAGAAAATCCAGCAACGCGTCGAAGAGTTATTTGGCGCCGAACGCGGATCGAGCGAATACCACCTCAATTACAGCAATAAACCGCTGGTGCGCTTTTACTTTTACATCCCGCTTCCCGAAAATCCGCCGGCTCCGCCCTCAGTCGAAGAACTACAATCAGAAATTTCAGACCAAGCTCGCTCGTGGAGCGACAATTTCTCACAGCGTGTGTTCGAGCACTTTCCGGAAGATCAGCACGCCGCCATATTGCGCCGCTACGGACGCTGCTTTTCGGCCGAATATCAAGCGATTTATTCCGTGGATGCGGCTCTAACCGATGTGATTGAGTGCGAGCAGATCGCCCGAGCAAAACCTATCCATGTCGCGCTCTTCGACCGCCCCCAGAAAGACAATCCTAATTATGTGCTTTCAGTCTACAGCGTGGAACACCATATTACCGTCAGCCGCGCGCTTCCTATTCTTGACAATATGGGACTCGACGTCATCAATGAAACGTCATCCCTTCTGACCACTCCGGAGCGGCGGATTTTCATTCACCGCTTCTCCGTGCAAATAAAGAGCGGCGCCGAACTTGAAGACGCACACTTTAATGCGATGGTGGCGCCGGCGCTCGCTGAAATCTTCCTGGGCGAGGGAGAGACGGATTCGCTTAACGCGCTAATCATCGACGCGCGCTTGACCGCCAGGACCGTCGCGTTGCTCCGCGTCTATTGCGGGCTGCTCTGGCAGATTACCAAGTTCGCTTCGCGCCAGGCGATCTTCGATTCACTGACTGCGCACCCCGATATTACCAGAAGCTTTTGGCAGCTCTTTTCGCTGCGGTTCGATCCGAGCGTATCATTGACGATAGAAGAACGGGCTGAGCAATACCAAACGCGCATCGATGAATTTAAAGACGATTTGCGCCAAGTAACCGACATCACAAAAGACCGTATTTTGCGCGGATTGGCCTCGCTGCTTTCGGCTTCAATCCGCACTAATTTCTATCAAAACACCGATCGTATCGCGATTAAGTTCCGCTCGCGGGAAGTGGATCTGATGCCGAATCCCAAACCGCTCTTTGAAATATTTATACGTTCCAAGCTGACTGAGGGCGTGCACTTGCGTAACGGGCCCGTGTCGCGCGGCGGTATTCGCTGGAGCGATCGCGTTGAAGATTTCCGCAGCGAAGTGCTCGGACTGATGGCGACGCAAACCATGAAAAATGTGCTGATCGTTCCTGATGGCGCGAAGGGCGGCTTCATCGTCCGTCAAATGCCGAGAACCGCTAGTGAAGTTCCTGCCGCCGTTCAGAATGGGTATCGCGATTTTATCCGCGCAATTCTCTCGATCTCTGATAACCGCTCCGGCGAGCAGGTACAAAAGCCGCCGCACGTTGTTTGCTGGGACAGCGACGATCCGTATCTCGTCGTAGCAGCCGATAAGGGCACGGCGACGTTCAGTGACACTGCCAATGAAATCGCAGTCGACGAATTTAAATTTTGGCTGAATGACGCCTTCGCTTCTGGCGGCTCGTTCGGCTACGACCATAAAAAATACGGCATTACCGCAAAGGGCGCCTGGGAGTCTGCGCGGCGGCACTTTTCGGACATGAATTACGACTTTGAGCGCGAGCCATTTACCGCGATCGGCATCGGCGATATGTCGGGCGATGTATTCGGCAACGGCATGCTGCTTAGCAAGACAATCAAGCTCATTGCGGCATTCGACCACCGGCATGTGTTCATCGATCCTGATCCTGATCCGGAACGCGCTTTTAACGAGCGAAAGCGACTTTTTGCGCTCCCGCGCTCGCAATGGACCGATTACGACCGTTCGATCATGAGCGCGGGCGCCGGAATTTTCGGCCGCTATGAAAAAGAGGTTACCCTGAGCGAACAGGCGCGCGCCGCTTTGGGAATCGATGCCTCGGCACCAAGAACTATGAGCGGCGAAGAAGTTATTGCGCTCGTACTAAAGGCTCCGGTCGATCTCTTTTTCAAATGCGGCATCGGATCGTATGTTTAAGCCGCCGGGGAGTCACATGCGGACGTTAATGACGGAACGAATGATCGCGTGCGCATCGACGCCAACGATCTGCGCGCGCGCATGGTAGTGGAGGGAGGAAATCTCGGCTTTACTCAGAAAGCGCGCGTCGAGTATGCCGAGAATGGCGGACGCATAAACACGGATGCCATCGATAATTCAGCCGGCGTAGATCTCTCGGACCACGAAGTTAACCTTAAGATTCTGTTCGGCGAGCTGATGCGCACCGGCGAATTAACGCGTGCCGGCCGCGACGCGCTGATGGTTGAAATCTCGGGTGAAGTTGTTGATTTGGTGCTTGCCGATAACCGCATACACGCGCTGCTGCTCTCTATCGCCGTTAACCGATCACGGCGCAATATTACGTATTTCCACTCGTTCATCTCACGCATGGTGAAGCTTGGGTATGTGACGCGCCACCGCGATTCGCTGCCCGATGACGACATGCTCAACGAGCGCGCGGCGAAAAAGATGGGCTTGGTAAGGCCTGAACTCGCCGTTTGTCTTGCTGCGGCTAAGCGCTGGCTTAAAACGTGCCTTGCGGGGACGACGCTACTGCGACATCCCCTGCTTCAGCGCCATTTGATCGATTACTTTCCCCCAACTATTCAGCAGCGCTACGGCAGCGCGATAGTAAATCATCCCCTCGCCGAAAATATTATCGCCACGCAGATCACCAATTATTTGGTCAATTCGACTGGGGTCACCTTCCTGCACCGCATGTGCTTGAAACATTCGGTCGACGTGGAAATCGTCATCACCTGCACACTTGCGAGCGACATCATTATCGGCGGCGAATTCGTGCAGAAGGAGCTGTGGAAGTTCGATACACCCGAGCAGAGCAAGCATTTCTTGCAATGGTGGGTGAGCAACGGCGACACGATTCGCGAAGCCACATCGTGGCTAATACGAACATACGGCAACTCGCTCTCGTTGCAGCAAATTATCGACCTCTATCAGATTCGCTTCCAAACGCTAGTCGATCACGCCGAGGATATATTCTCGGGCGACGATCAAGTCCGTTATCAAAAGCGGCTCGACACCTTAATCGCCGATGGATTATCAACCGAGATCGCGCGCCGTTTGGCGCTATTCCCTGAAATCGTGCGCATTTTTGAAATGCTTTGGTCGTCGATGCAGTCGCACCATTCGATTCCTGTGGTCACAGGCATTTATGGGCAAGTGCTCGAACATTTGAACTTGGTAAAACTGCTGCATCTGGAGTCGCGCATCGATACATCGAGCAAGTGGGAAAGCGAACTGTTATCCCATTCCTACGACGAGATACGCCATAGCGTTTCGCTACTAACCGTCAAATTGCTTAACCAAAACGTCACCGAAGCATCGGCGATTACTCAAGCCATTAAATCTTCATCGAATTATGAGCAACTGAATACCACGCTCAGCGAAATCGAAGGAACCGTTCCGTCCGTTACGGCATTGGCAGTAATTGCGCGGCAGTTATCGAATTTCTCGCCGTCGTTTGGGTAAGTCCGAGGAAGTATTTACGGCTTACGCCGACGCATCAAATCCGATAACGACCACTCCGTCTGAGACAACGCGTAGCCGCCATATATGATGGTAAACAAATATTGTATCAGGTGACTGATTAACGCGTACGCAGTGGCAACTTCGATATTATTGTAGAACAATGCAAAGGCAGCGACGCAGCCGATTTGGTATACGCCGATAAAGCCGGGTGCACTCGGCGCAGCCACCGCGAGCGCGATAAATACCGTAACGAGCGTAGCTTCCATGAAAGAGCCCGGCACATCAAAGAGCCAAAAGTACGCCTGATAAGAGGCGAAAGTCGCAGCCCATACAGCGACCGTTAGCACAATCACGCGCACTAAGTTCCCAACGCTATGGAGCGCGGTTGCGCCTTCGAGCAGATCGAGCACGAATTTTTCGAGCGGATGGCGAATTTTTTTTGGAAACACTTTGAGGCAGGCAAAACTGACCGCTTGCACCTGCTTCTTAAACAGGGCTCCCGCGACTATAAATATCAGGATTCCACCCGCCAACACGCTGAGGGCCGAAGTACCTTGCACCACCCACGGCGGTATACCATCGACGACTGTGGCAACGATGCCAAATGAAATCAAAACCGCGCTCAAATCAAAAAACCGCTCGATGACGACTGAAACGAACGTGCATGGAAACGAGTGGCGACTCTGCAAACTCAACAGCAACGGACGTATAAATTCTCCGGCGCGAAGAGGCAAAAGACTGCTCGCCAAGTTGCCGACCATTATGGCATCGACCAATTTACGGAGCGTAATCGTTTGATCTCCGGGAAGCAGATAGCGCCAGCGCATCCCACGCAAAATCATCTGCAGCGCTATCAATAGAATGGCCGGGGCCAATGCCCAATAGTGCATTGTTAACATGGCCTCGCCGACTTTCCGCCACTCGACCGAAAAAGC
>CAYTAW010000088.1:374-10477 GCA_964435675.1 uncultured Bdellovibrionales bacterium | reverse complement strand
GCGTTCGAAGACACGTGCATCTTGCTGATGGCCACTTTCGACCTTACGCACCATCGCTAATTCTTCTTTACTTAGCCAAGAATTTGAAACGCCGAATACGTCGCGAAGGACCGCGCTTGGATGTGGTTCGTATCGTCCTTTGCGAAGGCGAACTCCTTTCGCCATCGCGATCTGCTTGGATATCCCCTGCTCTATATCCTCAACGCTTCTCGCCGCCAAAATCTCCAAATGCCCAAAGGGGACATCGGGACTGCTGCGTTCACCAGCTAGCGTCCGCGAAAGCACAGCACGCTTTGAATCTTCGATTGCAAATATCGTCTGCAAATCCTTGCTCGAATAAAGACCTTGCAATCGTGTCGAGAGATCTCCGACACGCTCCTTTTGCATGCTCGGGACGGCGTCCCACTGCGCCTCGAAATCAGCCGGAAACACCTCACTCCCCAGCTTTTCACGTGCATACTTGAGCGCCGGCTGGATTTCGCGAAAGGGAAGCGTTTCGAATCGCGCCAGATATTCAACGAGAGTGCTGCGCACTCCCGCGCGCTTCGTCGCTTCAGAGGTGGACCCAAGCGGCACACCGAGTTCAACCAAATTAGCCAGCGAAACCATGGCAACAAAGTACGCGATAGGATACGGCCGTTGAAGACGAACGGAATCCTCAAGCCAAGCGTCCGTGATGCGCGCGAGCGAAGGAACGCGCCGCCAGCTGTCCCCCTCTCTGATATCGACGCCTTCTAAGCGGCTCGCGAAATCGACAAGTCGATCATAATCGGGAAGCGAAACACCGTGCGTGGAATGATAATAAAAATTATAATCGGTGCCGCGCCCTAACCGGTCACGCGCGCTATCTGCGATCGAACGGATAACTTCCACGGTCGCCCACGGTGCTGCAGGCAGCGCGGCAGCGCCAATGTCAATAGCTACTTCTGATGCTACATGCATAAAATGAAAACCGGTGAAAATCGTACCATAGTGCCGGAAACTAAAGAATTTTTGCTTTTTCGATTCTAAGAACCCAATTTACTGTTCTCATCCTCACTCAAGCACCCGATATAATTCAATCAATTTCATAACGATTGGAGCTTCCGATGCGCTCTAGTCCGCTATTTTCTTGAAACCGATACAGACCATTTGATATAGGTAAAGATCGGCATTCGAGCGGCCAGCCCGCGAAAATGCCAAGCTTCTCCGCCTCGCAGCGGGCCCGCATAATGAAGTCCGAAGTTTAGAAGTAAAGATGTTATCTGCGTCCTCCCAGCCTGACCGGCAGCCAGACGATCCATTCGAGCAGGCATTTGGTGCTTCCGAGACTAGCTCGATTCACTTTCTCAAAACCTCGGATGTAGCGGATGCATTCGAGCGCGTGCGCGCATGCCATCTAGCGGGAAAAATTCCCGATGAGGCCCTTCCTTACCTAAAACGCTGCTGTGATTTGGTTAAAGCGAGATTTGCCGACGACCTTAAAACCTTCTTAACCGCCGTATCATCGCTTGCCCTCGATGAATCGAGAAGCGCCACATCAAAATGGGAGGGCGTCAAAGCGATGGCCGCGCTGCACGGAAAGGGAATAGACGCCGATGGAGTTGTTCGATCGCTTCTTACGGTTTGCCGAAATGACACCGAGGGACGGCTGGCCGTTCGGATGTTCGACCTCTTCTCACTCGTCAGAGACATCAACAGCCACCGCATTTACGTGCAAACTATCGCGACGGTTAAACGAGAAAATCTTCTCGCCGGCTCAGATCCGGCTATGGTAAGCGAGGTAATGCTCGCGCTGGCCGCGCGCATGCTTAAGCAAGAATGGAAACAGAAACATATCCAGGCCTGCGTGCGCGCCTTACACAGCGATCACTCCAGTACGGTCGGAATAGAAGCACGGCTCGCGGTGCTCGATCGCTTTCCCGCAGAACAGAGAAAGCCGCGCTCATTCATACGACAACTCGAGCTCATCACATCAGCCGAATCGCATTTCGCGCAATCACCGGAATTACTGCAGCACGCGCCAATGCTGCTCTCGGACGCGTTTAGAGACCCAGGAGTGCTCGTCTTAGACAAACTTAAAAGCGCTCACGCTCGCGATTTACTTTTTCGAACTATGACAGCCGTTTCCCATTCTCCGGCTGCGCGACCGTATTACCTTGCGGCGTTAAGCGTCGGGCGAAAGCCGCACCTTGTGCTGGCCAACCTCGAACGCCTTGATACTCTTTTCGATAGCGGCCTGGCGATCGAGTACTGTGTGCTTCTTGCCGGAAAGCTCAATGAAAAACACTTGAAAATCTCAGGTATGTTCGACGAAGCGTTTGGAATTGGAAAATCGCCGATCGATCTATACAAAGGCATCGAGGCATTTCTGGAGCGCAGCGAGTCACGCGCATCAGTGCGTTCGGTAACCTTCATTGAGATACTCGGGCGACTTACCGAAAAGTACGCCCAATCGCTGACCCGGGCCGAAACACTTACGAAACTCTGCCTCTGCCTCCACGGAACGGGATTGAGCGTTGAAAACAGGATAAAGACCATGAGTGAGCTGAGCGAAACAATTACCGAACTCGCCAGCCAAACAGACATTTCGGATTTACTCAGAGCGCAGGGCGCTTCATTTCGAGAGGACTCCCGCGCCTTCTCACGGCTGTACAAACCCGACAATCCGCCCTTTTCGCTCGACACCACGCCGTATGAGGCGCAGCAGCGGATTCACGATCTAATAAATGCGATTTTTGACCGTGCGGAGGATCCGCATTACGGATTTTGGTCCAGCACCTACTTATTCAGGCACACGCCTATAAGCCGCCGATGCATATTCGACGAATTCGCGGTTGGAGTGAATGCCGACCTCTACGTAATTCCAAGCGCCGATCCGAGGCGTTTTCCTGGGCGCGGTAGAATTATCGAGCGCATTGACATCGACAGCATTTTTAATAGCGCGATTGCGCCCGAAGTTTGGCGGGACACCGTGTTTCCGGCGTACGGCAAAATCGAGGGGAACGACCATCCGGGAAATCTTCATGCGATTGATAACCTGATGCGTTCGCGCATCACCGAGCTGCGCGCCTGTGATGGGGTGGCGGTTCCCTCCAATAGGTTTTTCGACATCCTCGGCGAACCGATGACGCTGCTCGCATGGAACCATCACTTCGACGCTTCGGGGGCCCACCAGCTCTCGCTCGTGCCATCGAGAGCTTTCAATTCATTCTTCGATCGGCTGCGCATCCCGTACAACCCTTTCAGCGATACGTTTCCAAACGCCGCAGAAGGAGATATCGCCGATCAGCCGCCGACGCTTAAGGCGATTGAACAGCGGGCAAAAGAGATGGGACTTGGCATTGGTGTGATAAATATCACTTCCGGATCGGTCTTTCTTGGGGGTTTTTGTAATGGCTTAATCAGCGACTGGCAACACAATTTCAGAGGAGAGCAAAAGTATTACGATGCCTTTAACCGCCTTCATAAATGGCACATCGGCGGAAATCAAGGCGAGTTGAAGAAACTCCATGCTTTGCACGAGCGAATTTTTGAAGTTGCACGCGGGTTACTCGATGTGCGCGATATGTTCAAATTTGCAATCGGGCGCGATGCGCGCGGAGATGTGGAGCGGAATAATGCGTACCGCCATCCTCGCGAACGAAATTTCGATTATAGCGAGGTTAAGCATGGCGGCCGCATGCTTCACTATTTTTGCGAATTTAGAGAAGAATGCCGACAAGCTGGTGTCAGTCAGGACGCGCCGGTACTGGTACTCGCCCCCATGGAGCTCGGCGCGCCGCAGCCCAACTCCCCGCTGGTGCTTGACGGGATGCTCGGCTTCGCCTTTCATCAGTGGGGACGTCCGATCGAAATAGAAATCGAGGACGGAGTGCCCGATGCCAATCTGATTGCGTGGTGGAATGAATACGTTGATCCACTACTCTCGCAAAGTGAAAACCACTGGATTGCACCGCGACTCGTGGCGCGGGAAAATTACGTCGAATTAATCAATTACCTAAGGAGTTAACATGCGCCAGCCGCACGAGATTTCAGTGGTCGACCCATTCAGCACAATTACCGGTCCTTCGATCGAATCGGTGAGAAGTCCGATCGTCTCCAAACGGATAGAGACTCCCGTGATCGATCCGCCGAAGACCGTGCCAGCCCCCGCCGTTCCTGCGCCCGCGACACCCGCGCCGACAGTCCCCGCGCCCGCGCCCGCCCCAAACACTGCCCCGGGACGGGAGCTTCCCTGTCCCGGCCCCTGTAAATTCTGACCACCCTTCGGACGCACGCTTTCCATACCGGCGGAAAGCGGACACCGCATAGAGGCTGCGCCTCATGCACATTTTAATTTGCCGAATTTTCTATTATGACTTCAACGCGACGATTTCTCTGCCGCCCGACATCGGTGCTGTTCGAAGCGATAGGATCTGATTCTCCAAGCCCGCGGGTTTGAATCTTTTGCCGCGACACGCCCTGCGCAGATAGAGCCTGGGCAACCGAGCGCGCGCGCGATTCAGATAATTTCTGATTATATTCGTACGTACCCACCGAATCCGTATGCCCTTCAACCGAAATTTTTCTATCGGGAACCGAGGAGATTGCGCCGGCAATATCGCGAACAGTGGCATTCGCCTCACTTCCGAGACGCGCGCTGCCGAAGTCAAAGAGCACATCCGGGAGATTAACGACAACGCCGCGATCAGTGTAATAGGCATCCGCTCCGCCGCGCTTGAGCTGCTCAATCAGGCGGCGATTCTCCTCCAATTCGCGCTCTTGGCGCGCAATCTGATCTTCGCGTTCATCCAGGGTATCGTTTTGATTGTCGAGCTCATTTCCGACCAATGCGCCCGAAATAGCGCCGATCGCCGATCCAATCGCGATACCAGCGCCCGAGTTGCCCGTTTGGTTGCCAATTATCGCGCCGAGTCCTGCTCCGAGCGCTCCACCCGCAAGCGCCCCTGACTCCCGCTTGGCGAGCCCCCGACCCTGACAGCCAATAACACTAGCAATCAGCAATAGCGCGAGGATGCGCGGGACAATAGGTCTAAGCGGGAACATTTGCGTTACTCATATATTTAATAGGGTTCAGTTGAATTCGACGCCGATGTAACCTTCTGCTTTATGGCCGGATCATTTGGCGCCAGCTTAAGGGCTTCTTGATATTCAAACTGCGCATCGTTTGCACGGTTGAGCGTGGCATACACGTCCCCGAGCCCTGCGTGATACCGAGCTTCGGTCGGACATAATCTCAGCGCGCGGCGGATATGGAACAGCTTATCCGGCGTCTCGCTTTTCGAGGAAGCCTGCGAAAATTCTTCTTCCGCGCTCAGGCAGTCCGAAGCCTGCTGAGGATTGGCAGAGACATTTCGCGCCACGGCGGGTTCAGCCGCTTGGGCAGAATCTTTAACCACCTCTGCGACCACAGGCGGACCGATCTTTTTGTCGACGTCGAGCATCGCCCGATCACTGTCGGGTGCAGCTTCAGTATCGATCACCGCGGTATCTCCCGACACCTCTTCACTCGACGCATCGGAAAGTTCTGGCACGGGCGCTGCTTTAGGAGCGCTCCGCTGGATAGAGGAAACGGATTTTTTTGCCATCTTTACGGGAGCGGGCTGCGCCGGACTCGAGCTATGGCGAACCATTGCATGCGACATCACCGGAGTCTTCGGATGATCGGGAAGATTTTTCAGCACTAAACTTTTATCGGCAGGAGCACCGTAACGGGCGCGCGGACCGCCGCTCGAATAACTGGTGCGAACGCGGCCCGTGTCCTGACCGCCGCGGCGCAGCTCTTCTATCTCACCGCGCTGCGCGCGAATTACCTGCTCCTGGCGCTCAATGGCCTCGTCTTGCTGCTTGATCGCTTGATCCTGCGCTTCGAGCACATTGCCGACAGCCGCACCGGCGCCCGCGCCGGCAGCCGCGCCAATAACAAGGCCGGCCCCCGGATCGCCGGTTTGATTGCCGACGATCGCTCCGAGTCCAGCGCCGACCACGCCGCCGGTTGCAGCAGCCATACCGGTCATATCGCCGGGCTCAGTACACGCGCTCACCACAATGAGCGACGAACAAATAATAATGCGCGCAAATCCTTTCACTTCATACCTCCTAGGTAAAAACACTAAAAAACTGAGGGCACGTTGCTAAGCTCTCTTACTGCTGTTCCGGTTCTCCGTACTTTCTTCGAAATTCCTGATCGTGATATTGCTGCCGGCGCAAATCTTCGATCTCACGGTGCTGACGTTGAAATTCCTTGCGTTGAAAATCGAGTAGTTCATCGCGCTTCTTTTCGTTTTCCTTTTCCTTCTCATCAGCATCAATCACAGCACCAGTCACTCCGCCGACCACCGCGCCGGCCGTTGCTCCAGCCGCAGCGCCATGCCCCGCCTCGCCAGCCGTCGCTCCGATGATTGCGCCGCTTCCAGCCCCGACGACAGTTCCCGCAGCAATACCGTCTGCCGTGTTGCTGCCGAAACTGCAGCCACCAAGGGCTGCTACTGAAAAAAATCCCGCCAAGCCAAGCGTGAGAAAATAAGGGCGAAAAGTCATACTATTCCTAAATAAAACGCCAAAACCGTAAGGTGTTTTAATATTACACAACCGCAGATTGCCCCACCATAATAAATCCGGCGGGAGCGGCTTAGCAGTAAGTAGGTAAATGCTAGGAAGGCGTTACCTGCGCCGCCTCGGCGACTGCCGGCTTATCGGTTTTCAATAGTATCAACACGGCGACACCGACGCAGATGCAGCTATCGGCTACATTAAAGGTCGGCCAGTGGTAGTCCTTCCAATAAACATCAAGGAAATCAACTACTACACCCATCTGAACGCGGTCAATTATATTTCCCAGTGCGCCCCCAAGCACCAGGCCGACAGCCGCACAGCCAAGCGTTGAATCGCGGTGGTAGCGAAAGAGCATGAACATGATTGCCGCGAGCGCACACAAGGTCGCAGCACCGAGCGCAAACTGACGGGTTCCATCGGGCAAGGTGCCCATGAAACCAAACGCAGCACCGCGATTGAACGCGAGCGTTAGCGAAAAAAAATCAGGAATTACAACCATGGAATTTGCAGCCAGATGACTGACTGCGCAATATTTCGAAAACTGATCGGCCATTACCGTAACAAGCAGTACTGGCGCCATTATGGTAATTAATTTCATATTTTTTCTTTCTCTAGCTACGGTATTCAAGTTCCGGACTCGGGAATAGGCAATAATTGATCGCGCGCCACCATTCGGACATCCCCGTTCTTAAAACCAATAATTATTTGATCATCGGCGGCAAGCGCCACGCGATTTGCGCCGGGCACCTCGAGCATACGATCAAGTACAATCTCGGCCTTGGTGGGATCGATCGACTCTAAATCGAGCGACTCCACTCTCCACAATTTTAAGCGATCGTCGCGTCCGATCGTCAAAATCGTTCTTCCATCAGCGCTAAACGCAATATCATAAATGAGTCCGCGATGCGCGAGGACCTTTGCGAGCGGCTTAAACCCGCGCACCATCAGCAGTGATAGTTCTCCCTTGTCGGAAGCAACGACAAGTAGCTCACCATCACCACTGCATTCGAGGCGCTCGACATTCCCCTCAGCCACAAATTCGGCGTTGGCGCGAAGCCTCTCGGCGGTGAAAGGCCGTCCTGCAGTGGCATTCTTGATATACTCCCCTTCGAACGAATCGGAATCATAGCGCTGCCACGCCGATACCTTCCCCGACCAATCCGAGGAAAAAAAGATGCGCTCACGCGGATGAAAAAGCACCTGACTGACCACCGTGGCGTGACCAATATATCTCTGGAGCGACTTTTCCTCCTGCCTAAAGCTTTCCGGCTTTACGCTGAAATTCCACTGATAGACGTGCGCATCGGTTCCCCCAAGCAAAAGCGCTTCCCCGGCGGAATCAAAATCGAGGGAATTAACACGAGTGCGAAGCTTAGTTAACTCGCGAGTCTGCCTTTCAGAGATTAAATCAAAAACGCGCACTCGCCCAATGTCGGAAACGGCCAGCGACCCCGATCGCAGCGAAAGCGCGCCCGCGACTGGTGCCTTAACTCCGGTCGAAATGACTTTTGCCATCCGCCCATCGGCGCCAATCACATAGAGCGTGCCATTTTTGCCCAACCCAAACCCGACCGCCCCACCCAAGTTACTGTTATTACTTATCTTTTGAGACAGCGGCCAGATCCGCAGCATACTTTGTTGCGTCTCACCAGGCGTAACACTTTGAAGAAGTTGACGAAAAAATTCGGAACTAAGATCGCGCCCCTGCCCAAAAGAGCCGCCCTTGCCCTGTTTAGTTTCTTCCCCGCCCGTGATAGCATGCGACAGCTGTGCAAGCGCCGCCCCCATCGTTGATTCAAGGGTTGAGCACGAGCAGCACGCAATTAATGCGCCGCAAATAATTACGGGACGAATAGTTGCGAGAAATCCGGCACTCACCAAGCGTGCAGCACTTATTGAGATAGCACCGTATATTGAAATACGGCGTATTGAAAAACGGCGCGTAACGCCCGCCGTAAATTTAGGAACTATTTTTAAAGCGGTTATCGTATAAAGCCCACGGCCGCTCGTGACGTTTTCAAAGTCTGATTCGATGTCTAATCCAATGTCTGAAATTCGAATGTCTGAAATGTTTTTTATATCGGTCGGGCGCATACGGGCAATTTTCAAAAGTGCACACCTTAGTATATCGCAGGAAATCACACTCTTAACATTTTTATATTCAATTCTATAGAGGAGGACGAGCTCTTTCACAAATCATCGACGGTCGCTTCGCAGCGGAATCTGCCGAAAATTTCCCAAAGGGATTTTTTCAGGAGCTTCTAACGAGGGAGAAACACGATATTCCCCGACTGATGCCCATCGCAAATAGTTATAGTCATTTACTCGCTGCCCCTTCTAGGCACGAGAAATGACTCGTATTCGTTTAGAAATTACGAGAGATTGAAGATGCAAGATGAAACAACCACCGGTGGCGCAAAAGCCCGTCAATCCGGAAGCGAAGAGGCAATCGCCGCCAAATTAAAAGAAATTCAGCACGTTTATTATGAAGTAGGCAAAGAGCTGCTTTCCAAGCCAAACGCGCTCTGCGACCTGCTCGAGGCCGAAGGGCTACCGTCGACGATGGTGTTCTGCAATTCGCCGTCGGACGCTGATTTTGTCGATGTCATGCTCCGCAAGCGCGGCATCGCCTCCCAAAAGCTGATCGGATTCGTGCCTAAACAGAAGCTCGATCAAGCAATTCTTGATTTTAAAACCGGCTCATTGACCGTTCTCGTGGTAACCGATATCGGCGCCCGGGGAATAGATCAAACAAATGTCGATACAATCATCAACTACTCGGTTCCCGCGGACACCGACCTCTATACCCAGCGCACCGGCTTTTACGCGGTCGCAGGCGATGAGGAAGAAGGGGCAGAGAAGGTTTCGCCCGCCGACTTCAAGCTGCGCCGCATAGCAAGCCTGATCAGCGCACTCGATATCGGAAACTTTCATTATCTGAAGAAAGCCTACGATTTCGATTTTACCGAAGGGCAAATTCCGCAATCGGAAAAAGTCAGTGAAGGCAAATACCTGCAACTTAAGCGTCTTGCAGCCGATCATACGCCGAGCGAACTGTGCCAGAAAATGGCAGAGCGCGTTCTTGCTGACGGCGATCGCGATAAAATCGTCACGCTCCTCGTTTCGAACACAATCGAAGTGCTGCCATCACTGCGCGCACTCGTCGGCCGAGATGAAGTGCGCGACGATGGCGACTACGAAGACGATGAAGATAACATCGGACAGCGCCAGATCAGCAACGACCGCCGCGAGGGCCGTGGCGAACGCGGCGGACGCGACCGTGGAGATCGCGGACAGCGCGAGCGTGGCGGACGCGACCGGCAGGGACGTGGCCAGCGCAATGCTCACCGCGACAATGACTATCGGGACAATGACTATCGCGACAACGATCAACGTGACAACAATCAGGGAGATGACGGTTACCGTGACAACCGCGACCGCGGCGATCGTGAACCGCGTCAACGTCGTGAGCAGCGGCCCTATGTTCCTCCGGCCAAAGAGGTGCGTCTCTACGTTGGCAGCGGTAGTAAAGATGAATTCTCACGCGAGAAACTGGTCAGCTTGCT
>CAYTAW010000088.1:0-364 GCA_964435675.1 uncultured Bdellovibrionales bacterium | reverse complement strand
GAGCTTTCCGAAGACTCAATCAAGCGCTTCAGCAGCCGCCGCGCCTACAGCTTTTTCGACGTCTCGGAAGAGCACGCCCAAGCAATCACTGACAAGCTCGGCGATGCTTCGGAATTGTTCGTAAAGAAGGCGATTACGCTTACCGTTGCACGCGAGCAGCCGGCAAACGAAGGCGCTCCGGAGGAAAATACTTCCGAACGCGACTTCCAGGACGACGGTGGAGACGAATTCCAGGATGATTCGTCGCCGCAATATTCCGATGATGAACTAAGCGCAGAAGATCAATAAACCTCTCCGCTTCGGCGAAAAAGGCGCAGCTTGAAAAGGCTGCGCCTTTTTTTATGCCGCGCACCTCCTCCCCCAC
>CAYTAW010000087.1:0-10484 GCA_964435675.1 uncultured Bdellovibrionales bacterium | reverse complement strand
ATATCAGGCTGAAGTACCTGGATGCGCGGCGGATCCGATATAACGAGAGATCCCCCGGACGCAATATTCGAACCAAGCGAGTCAACCGTAACATAGCCTGTTTTTCTTATCTGAAGGAATGCAAGATTAAAGGTGACGTTCGAAGCCGCCAGCGTATGCACCTGTAGACGCATCGAATCGACCAAGCCGTTCCATGAAGCGACACCGGTGAGATCCACTTGGTAGACGCCGTCTTGGTCCGGATCATACGTCGCCTGATCAAGATGCACGAATCCGTTGCCCGAATTGGTCTTCGTCCAGAAAAGCAACGGTGGATCGGATTGAGGAATATTGCGCGTTAATTTAATCGAAAGCTTGGTGTATTTCGAAGTGTCGATTGGATTCGATTTCGGGATATCGAAAAATATATTGGGCGAACTGTCGGTAGACGTTCCAAGAAAAGAGCCGCCGGCGAAGCTTTTACCGGTAATGCCGCCGGTAGACGCGATATCGGTATCCTCGTTCATATCCCAGCCGTTATTTCGCTCGAGGAAGGCATAGTCACTATCGAAACGCGCAACCAGCCTGTAGGTTGCCGGGGGAAGTGTCAACGCCGAAATCGAAACGGAGGAATTGGTCGATGCCGAAACCGAATTGGCCAGCTTTTTCATGAATCCGTTAGTCGGATTCGTGTCTTCGTCCAGGTAAAAACTAATTAGATCGTCATTTCCGCTGGCAGTGGTCGTATAATTGACGTTGACGCTTCCGCACGAAGCGGGATCCTCGAGGCGGATGTAATCGATCTGCCCCGAACCAGTCGAAACGAGTGGATAAATTGCCAATCCATGCAGCGCGGCCGACGCCCAATTCTGCGCGTTCTTCGAACTACTGTCGAACGAGCTTTGCCCGGAAAGATCGATCGAATAATTTTGCCAGCCGGTAGTCGTCGGTATCACGCCGAGCGAAGTGACTGTGCGCTCAGCGGAGTTGTCCCCGGACTTGCCGCGGTGCCAGAGCACGCGCATCCCGAAATTCGATGGATCAGCCACCGAAAGGTTCATGCGCACCGTTAAATGTTTGTACTTCGATCCATCAATTGGAAAGTTCTGTCCCCACCGTCCGCCAACGGGCTGCAAGCTGTCGATCTGTGGCGTAATGAGATAAAAGTGTCCGCCTGCCGCTTGCGCGTTAGTGAAGTTGAAAAGACCGGAGGAGAAGGAGGCATTGGTAATCTCGGTCAGGTCGCCCGGGATGAAGTAATTGACATCGGCGTTATCCGCCATGTCCCACGGATTGTTGAGAACTTTACTTGCGTAGTCGTCACAGCTCTTGATTGAGGTGCTAACGTTGAACACCGGCTGCGCGGAAACCGTGATCGGACTGAGGAGAAGTAAAAAAAGGAGATGCTTGATAGACGACAACCCTTGAGCAAAGCGCGACCGATTCAATGTACCTTCTCCTGAATTTATTGGCGGTAGAATTAAAGACTTATCAATCTTTATAAGCTACTGAAAATTTACAATCGAGACTGATTTGATGCTAATAGATATATCGTCGAATTTCTTCGTGTCCTGAATAGGATCTAACCTAACCCTTTGAATAACCATCGGTTTATTTTGCATTGTAGCTGGCGGCGACAGGTTGAACAATCCGCGCCGAACCCCCGTTCCACGCAGCACGAGTGGGACAGCGAACTCCTCGGAAAACGCAGCTCCCTCCGGCGCGGAATAGAGGCGCCCAGGAACTGCCGCATCGGCAGAAAGGTTAGTGCCGCTTAATTCGTACTCAATCAATAAAAGTGGGGAAATAATACTCTCAGGACTTTCTAACCTTAATTCAATCCACGGATCGTCACCGCTAATCTTAAATCTCCCCGGCTGCACCTCCTCCATGCCTTGCCGAGTGCCGCTCTGTAACGGGACCGCGCGTGCCGCAAGCGACCGCTTTTCACGCAGAAAGAATGAAAGCTCCGGGAATCCGGGATACGCAACGATATCTTTCAGCCGGTAATTTTCGGTAAAAAGCGAATCGCCATATACTGCCTGTTCATGAGGCATCAAGGGATGATGGAAGATGACTGCTTGAGGCTGCTTTACATCTATCAAATCAGGCGTGCGCGCGCCGGTAATGTACTCTCCATACGGTGTGGTTAATCCAACCAGATCGATCATCTTACGCCGACTATAATATCCGACGACGCCGACCTCAGCCGCCGCGACAGAGGAATCGGCATCAGTCGCGGCCGTGATCTTCTCACTGAGCGTGCGGTAGACATCGGTGCGAACGTCGAAAAAATCGGGCGTCGCTTGGTAAAGCATCGCTGCGCTCAACAGCGCGAGAACAAGCGACAGTGCGCCGTTAACGAGCGGTGGCGTGCGCACTGAATACGGAGCGACCACGAAGAGCACGCCAAATCCCGCAGCGATATACACGGCGAGCAGAAACCCCACGTAATACCAGTGGTAATTTGGTACGTTTAGCACGGTATAAATGACCAGCACCGATGCGATGTACGCGAAGAAAAGAAGAAGACGACTCATTCGTGAAAGACAAAAGAGCATCCCTTGCGGCACGAGCACGAGCGGAACACTCAGTACAACCGGCGCCCAGTAAACGCCTGTAAGATGCGTGAACGATATGCCGCGGATATAGCCAAATAGGCCGCGCGCGAAGATCCATCCGGTACCCCAAAATCCCGATGCGCCCTGCCACATTTTTTGCTGCAGTGTTGCCGGGAATATGTTTCCAAATGTGAAGAGCGAGTAGAGCGCCCACGGCAAGACTACAAACGCGGAACGCAGGATTCCCGCCAACGGAAGAGAGCCGCCGCGAAGCGCTATGAAAGAGCGTATAGCGAGCAATATCAGCGCATCAGGCCGAGCCAGTATCAGCGCGCCGAGCAGCAACCACGAAGTCCTCCCATGAACTTCGAGGCAGATAAATACCATCAGCAGACCATAAAACAGGTGGGACTCCAGCCCCCAGGTGAAGTTATTCGCCATGACAAAGAGGCAGAGAGAGGAAGCGGTGGCTGCAAACCAGCGGGACGCGCAGAGAGTAAAGATAAAATAGATGGCGCCCGCCATCACAAAAAGCGAACAGGCGCCAATTAGGTGCGCTGCCGCGCTCGGGGAGAATCCGCAAAACGAGATCGCCGCAATTAAAATGGTATTCAGCGCGGATGTACTCGCATTATACGACTCACCGCTGTTATATACCCATCCTCTCCCCGCCAGGATATTTTCGACGTAGCGATACACAATGAAGCCGTCGTCGAAATCCCATTTCCAAAACTTAACCGATAGAGCGGCCGTCAATAGCGCAAGCTGCACCATACAGAGCGCATCCCAAAGACTTCGCTTTCTTTTAAACTGGATTTCGGTCGAACGCATGAAAAAGAGCTGCTGCAAATGAATTCACCCTGATTTACATATTGAAAGGCATAATGCAAGATTCATCACCATGACCGTTAAAGAGGCATTCCGGAGCGCCGTATGGCTGCTATTCGCCCTGGCCGGATTCTACATCGTGCTCTTTGGACAGCCGATTTCGCTAGCCGAATACGGCCTCGATCAAAGCTGGCGCATCGCTTTGCAGACGGCGTTTGATAATCATTTAATCTTCGGTCGCGATTTCATCTTTACCTATGGACCGCTGGGATTTTTGAGCTCCAGAATTTCTGCGCAGTCCACCCGCTGGCTGATTTTTTCTTACGATCTATTTATTGCGCTGCAGTTCGCGCTGATATGGCTCGAAAGCCGTCGGTTAGCGCCGTCGCCGCTCACCCCGCTACTACTCTTTGCAATCTGCTTTGTCTTGGCGGGGGCGAGCTATTACCTCGATCCGCCCGTAGTTCTATTTTTATTTAGCTCATTTTGGTTATTTGCCGATCGCGAGCGCCCCTCTTCCTTTCGATACCTCCTCTCCCTCCTTAACGCGCTGCTATCGTTCTATATCAAGGTGAACCTCGGCCTCGCCGCCTTCGCGCAATTATTGTTCGCTGTGGCGATTGACTTGCCTAACAGAGAGAAAAGAAATGGCGCGATTGCTCGGCTTGCCTGCGCGCTGCTCGGCGCCTACGCGTCGACCTACCTTGTGAACGTCGATATTCCGCGCTACACCGCGGCGTCATTGCATATAGCGAACGGCTTTAACGATGCGATGTACATGGAACAAATCAACCTAGCCTATTTGCGCTGGTCGCTCGTTTCGCTTGCGCTGCTGGCATGCGCGGCGGCCGTGACCTTTTTCTTGGGGCGCGCGGTCGTGCTTGTGTTGAGCTGCATCGGCTTCTCGTTCCTACTCTTCAAGCAGGCCTTCGTCCGCTCCGATGAACACATTTTTGTTTTTTTTGATTACATCGTCGTGCCTTTCGGGATACTGGCGCTCTTCGGTCCAACGCGCGCCAGAATCTTTAATACCCTTACGCTCGTTGCCGCGCTTGCAATCTCAATCGGCCAAATGCGCGTCTCATATTCGTACGTAATCGACAAGGCCCCGCGGATTGCGCATTACTGGGATGCGCTTCATTCGGATCCCGCTGCTTCGCAATCATCAGTAGCCTTCTCTCGGGCGCTGATACAGCGCGTCGGCAACCGTTCGATTGATTTAATGCCCGACAATACCTCGCTGTTATTTCATGCCAAACTGAACTATGTGCCACGACCGATAATCCAATCGTATTCCGCGTATGACAGTTACCTCGATCGGATTAACGGGGATTTTCTTCGAGAGCGGGGGCAAGACTTCATTATTTTTTCCCATGGCTGCGTCGATTACCGCTACTGCCTGTACGATGAAACTGACGCTAAACTCGCCCTTCTGCAGCATTATGACCTGGCGCTGACCGACGGCGGCTTCTTCTTGCTCCAGCGCCGCACGAAACCACTCACGATGAAAAAGACGCTACTAAAATCGGGAAAGATAAGACTCGGAGAGCGCATCGCACTTCCCGACGTGACTGGACTATTAATTGTACATTTCAAAATCGATTACTCACTACGCGGCAAGGTCCGCCGCTTCCTGTATAAGCCCTATCCTCTCTCGGCAACAATCGCCCGAAATGGCGATAAAAAATCATACCGCGCTATAGTTCCAATCCTGCAGCATGGGGTAATCGCAAACCGCTTAGTGGAGGACGCCTCCTCAGTGGAGCTATTCTTGCGCAGGGAGTTCAGCCGCATCGCCAAGCCGGACTTTATCCGACTTCATTCGTCGGGATCGAGAAACTATAAGAAATATTTCGAGTACGATATGTTCACGGTGGAGTTCAATGACCAATAAACGATCGCAATTTGCTCTGGCGCTGCTTATAGCCGTGGTTACCGCGCGTTTCTGTCATCTTGTCTGGTCGTATGCGGTGAATCTTCCAATTTGGGACGATTTCGATTCGGCGCTTTTATTCGCAAATCGCTTTGATGCGGCGGTGGGATGGCAAGAGCGCTTGGCGCTCATCCTCGAGCAGCACAATGAGCACCGAATCATCGCCAACAAAATGCTAACACTGGTTAGCGTGGCGATCTTTTCGTCCGTCAATTTTACCTTTTTAATTTATTGCGCCGTTTTTTTTCTGCTCGCACTTACGGCGCGACTCGCTACTCACGCGAAAGACCCCGTATTCGCGCTCGCGCTATCGTGTCTCTTTATGCTGCAGCCCCAGTACGGAGACGGCTTAAATTGGGTGACGACCTGCCTCGCTAGTTTTTTTCTCTGTTTTATGGCGCTCTATTGTTCGCAATTAGTTCTGGAACGCAAAACGCCCCTCGTATTCGCCCTGCCGCTACTCGCCATTGCCGGATTCAGTCAAGGTAATGGGATTCTTCTTCCTTTCTGCATCGCGTTCGTACTGCTGCTGAATAAAGAGTGGAAACGCGCGGCTGTGCTAATTTGTTCCGGCGCCGGGATAGTCGCCCTATATTTCCAGGCGTATCGCTTCCCCGCGCAAGAGCGGCCGATCGCGGCCCTTTTCGAAAAAATACCGCTCGTGCTTGAATACGGATTTACGCTGATCGGCGCCTCGCTCGGCTTCTCCGATCCATTCTGGTCTGTAGTTTTCGGCGTCGCCTTGACGGTGCTGCTCGTGGCGCTGCTATACTTTTCCGTCCACAAGAATCACCCAGCGCTCATCGCCTTCATCTTTTTCCTCTTTCTCTCCGCTGCGATTAACACATCGGCACGCGCCCTGAGCGGCGCTCAATACGCGTTGAGCCCGGGCCGATATACAATCCTCTCCTCGGGAATCCTCGCCGCAATGGCGATCATTCTAGGCGAGTGCGCACGCTCGACACTTGCGCGGTCGATATTGCTTGCAAGCGCGCTAGCGTTCAATTATTTTTCGTGGGATAAATACCGGTATACGGTTGAAGATCTTCACACTCGGGCGCTCAACGATCTCGCACTCTATCTGATTTTCGGCGATCGCGGACTTACGTACCCGTGGCCCGATCAGGGAATTCCCAAACTCGAAGATTCACTGCAGCGAGGTGTGTATAATCTTGAAAAAGTAATCGATAGTTTACATCTCGCGGATCGATCCGCGCTTCCAAACATCCCCTTTTCACGCGAAAAGGCTCAGCTGCGCTTCCATGTCAACCGCGTTCAAGCAGGGAAGAAGTATATAATCGTCGAGGGGTGGGGATTCTTCCGCAAATGTCCGAGCTCCGATACCGAAATATTTTTACGGCTTTTTAACGATTCTTCTGACGTAGTGATTAGGCCGCGCAATAAAAGGCGGGGCGATTTAGGCGCGGCATTTGGTAATCCCGACCGCGATGACGCCGGGTATATAGCCGCCATTCCAAAGTCGATGCTGGCTGCTGATCAGCCTTATTCGCTCGAGATTCTGTACCGATGCGGACAAAAGGGAGCGCGACAAAACACCAATTACCGGGTCAGCCGCGGCGAAGTCGAAAAGATACTAGAGGACGCCCCCAAAAGGCTGCCTTAGCCTGCCGCTCGAGGTGCGCAATCCGCCCAGGCAAGGGCTGCGGCAGGACGCCGCTTCGCCTGGGTCAGCGGGATCAATTTCTATAGCAGTGTAAGCGCAAAGCGGTAATTTGATATTCCCGATCCGCTTGGCTATGATTTCGCCATTGAATTAATCGATTAAAGGGCTGGCATATGAATAAACGATCGCTCAAAGATACCGATGTTGCGGGCAAAAAAGTTTTGGTGCGCGTGGATTTCAACGTGCCGCTCAAGAACGGCGCCGTGGCCGATGACACGCGCATGCGCGCGGCCCTGCCCACGATTAAATACATCATCGAGCATGGAGGAAAAGCGATTTTGGTCAGTCACCTCGGTAGACCGGACGGCGAGCGAAAGCCGGAATACTCGCTGCAACCGGTCGCCAAACACCTCGAGTCGCTGCTCAAGAAACCGATTCATTTTGCCGACGACTGTGTCGGCGCCGCAGCATCCTCCGCGGCCTCGGCGCTTAAGCCGGGAGAAGTTCTTCTGCTAGAAAACGTCCGCTACCACGCGGAAGAAGAACTGCTCAATAAGTATTCCAAGCAGGATGCCGCAGGAAAAACAAAGATTGATCAGTTCGTAAAAGATCTCGCTTCGCTCGGAGATCTCTACGTGAATGACGCATTTGGCACCGCACATCGCGCGCATGCGTCAACCGCAGGCGTTACCCGGCACTTCGCTGAGAACGTCAGCGGCTTTTTGATGCAGAAAGAGTTGCAATATTTGGGAGGCGCGCTTCAAAATCCTGAGCGTCCGTTCGTGGCGATCTTGGGCGGAGCAAAAGTGTCCGACAAAATCGGGGTGATTCAGAGCCTGCTTGGTAAAGTTGATACGCTGATTATCGGCGGCGCGATGGCGTATACATTTCTTAAAGCGCAAGGGAAAGAGACGGGCACCAGCTTGGTTGAGAACGAACAGGTCGACTTGGCAAAAAAGTTGATGCAGCAAGCCCAGGAACGAAAGGTTGCGCTGCTTCTGCCCATCGATCATGCGGTCGCCCCGGCCTTTTCCGCGGAAGAACCGAGCGCGATAGTAAAGGAAATCCCCACCGATCAGATGGCGCTCGATATCGGACCCGAAACCACCGCCGCATATCAAGCGGCGCTGCTGCCGGCAAAAACAGTTATTTGGAATGGCCCGATGGGCGTGTTCGAAAAACCGGGCTTTGCGAAAGGCACCTTTGCTATTGCGCGCTCGCTTGCTGAAATTCCGGCAACGACAATTGTCGGCGGTGGCGATTCGGTCGCTGCGGTCAATCTTTCAGGCGTTGCCGACAGGATCACCCACATCTCTACCGGCGGAGGCGCAAGCTTGGAGCTGCTAGAAGGCAAAGAGCTGCCAGGTGTCGTCGCACTTACCGAACGATAAACCAAACCCTCGGGGCATCGCCACGCTAGCCTTTAGGGCGGCGCCAGCGGCGCCGATAGTCCTTTTTGGGACGCGCGGCTGGGCGACGCGTTTTAGTTTTCTCGATCAACGCGCCGAGCGGTTTCGCGATTATTTGCTCCAGATCAGTCCGGCGCTCGAGCACGGCAAGCGCTTCGACAGCCGATTCAATTGTGGAAAGGCAGCCGCGGCGAGGTTCTTTGCGAATCTGATCATATTGCGAGCGCTTGCGCGGATTTAGAACGAGACGCCGCAATTTCAAGAGCCAGGCATTGCGCCACCAAAGCGTTTTGGCCTGACTCCACGTTCCATCCAGCAGCACCAATCCTTTAAGCGAGGCGATGAGCGCATCCTGACCCTCCAGAATCGCTCCCTTTTTGTTGACCGCAATCAATGGACGATCCTTGGGGAGATTCTCAACGTGAACACTTCCCAAATACAGGACTCCCCACCGTTGGTGATCGACTTCGTGGCCGACGACTTTTTTGAGATTTGGCCATGACAGCCCGGTCTTTACGATTGCCGATGGAAATGTCTGCGCCAATATGGCGGTCGTGCCGATATCCATACCCGGCTCCTGCGGATGCTGAAGCACAACCAGCTCCGTCTTCAGCGAAACCGTTGAAATGAATTCGCAAACGCAATAGTGCGGCGAACGGCCGCAGGTCTTGCATGTAATACTATCTATCGAGTCCAACACCGCGCTCCTGTCGTTTTTTCAAAGTATCTTTAAGATCGATAAATCCCTGCTTAGTTCGCTGCGGCAGCAGATCCCAGCCGCAAAATACAACGAATAAGCCAAGTCCAAACGCTATAACTAACTCGGTCATCGAGCCGGTGCGTACCGGCAGAAAACTGTACTCGGTGCCGCGCAATGGCCAGAGCAGTGGTACGCCGCGCTTGGTGCATGCGTCGGCCAAGATATGTGAGAGATACCCCGCCGCAAACCACTCCAATCGAGGAAGTGAGAAAAAGATCGCGGCAGCAAGAATCGCCAAACCGACGATTGGAGTATGAAAAAATCCGCGGTGCCCGGAAATAGTCTGGGCGACGCGGCTGACCACGGTACCCAACTCATCGAGCAGCTTCGCCAGTCCACGGGGCAGGAATCCCTGAAATAACCTGCCAGGCTTGGTGATCGATCCGCTGTCGGCGTCGATGTCGGGCGCGAGCGCGCCCAAGAAAAGACAGAGCACCCCAATCGAATCGATTTCGAGCGAAAGCGCGCGGCAGAGAACGATTCCCGTGGTAACGCCGAATAATACATGGGTGGGGCCGGTCATTGGTTAAGACTAACAGATTATTAACCGAGCGGCGAGGATATCGACGGTGTCTGTAACGACCAAAAGACCAGCGACCAACGAATCTGCCCACGGGCACAGAGGACGGCTGCCTGAATCTACTCGGCGGCCCTGATATTCTTGCAACCTAAGCCCCCTGTACTGCTTTTAGCAGTATCTGTAGATCCGCCATATCAACCACCTGATCACCATTCAGATCGCTGCGCAACCCAGCGCCTTTCTTTCCGAGATCGCTAAAGAGCGCGAGCATGTCCGCAAAGCCAACGGCGCCATCGCCATTAATATCGGCGGACACCTTAGCGAGCAGCGTCAACTGCCCCGACTTGCTCTGGGCGTCGTGCCCGCCACTTGACGCAATGCAGTAATAGCTGCCGGCATCGGCGTCCTGGATATTCTTGAGCGTCAACGACGCTTTCCTCGCATTGGGAATCTCTTTACCGTCCTTGAACCAGCGATACGTCAACGGTGCCGTGGAAAACGCTTGCACCGAAAAAACCGCGCTCTGGCCCTTTGCCACCGACTGCGTCTTCGGATCTTTGAGTATGCGCGGTGCCGAAAGGTCAGTCGTCGAAAGTTTAAGTGCGGCCGAAAGATCTACCACTCCAGGCGATACCATTTTACCGTTCAGCGAAGAGAGCGCCGGGATACTCGCCGCATCCTTTACTGATGCCAAAAGCAGCTGCTTAACCACCCATGGGGTAAGGTTTGGCTGATACGAGAAGATCAACGCCGCTGCTCCGGAAACGTGAGGCGCCGCCATCGAGGTTCCGCTTTGCGCCGCGTATCCGCCTTTGAGTACCGTGCTGAAAATATTCGACCCTGGCGCGGCAATATCGACTGACTCAGCAC
>CAYTAW010000086.1:10238-10497 GCA_964435675.1 uncultured Bdellovibrionales bacterium | reverse complement strand
ACTTGAAGGAGTCTAAGAAACACCCGATCGCATTTTTGCAGCTTGGCGGCGGCATAGCTGCCGACTTCCCTATTTGCGTCGTTCCTTCTATCAAGCACGATTTGCACCTCCATAAGGTGCGCGATTGGGCCGGATTTGTTGAGATCGGCTCCTCGCCAATGTCATATGGCTCCTACTCGGGAGCAGGCGGAAAGGAGAAAATTACCTGGGATAAGCTATCGACCGAGAGCTACTACCAAAACAATCAAAGAGATGACAC
>CAYTAW010000086.1:6951-10228 GCA_964435675.1 uncultured Bdellovibrionales bacterium | reverse complement strand
ATGTGGCGTTCCCGTGGTTTGCCGAGGTTTTAATCGACCTCTAAGATATTGCGGTTACATCGCTATTCGCAAATTAGCCCCTGTCCACTACGGGTTGGGAGAAGGCCCGAAATATTCGGCAGATAAAAGCGCTCGCGTGACAACTTGGTCTTGGGAACTAAGATTCAACGTCGGCCTTCAGCAATTTGACGACAAAAAAAAACGCCCCCGCTAACTGAATAGCGAGGGCGCCTTCGTTAGAATTTCCGCGTGAGCGGAGATCCCAACTGCGACAATTACATCGTCAAACGAATACCGCCCTGAAGCGTTACGTTTGAATCATCGTCAATTGCTACCGATGTCTTCAACGCTACTGAATCAGTAAGCGTGAAGAAGGTGGTGCCTGCGTATGTCCATTGACCAGCGCTATTGATATGGCTGTAAAGAACATCAAAGTTTCCTTCGATCGTGTCCGTCAAGAGCGAACGGAGCTGTCCGCCTACGTACACGCCGTCGTCGCCGAAGCTGTCGACGTCACCACTAACTTCCGCATGGATTCCACCAACTCTTCCGACAAGGTCGAAACCTTCGCAAAATGAGTGCCAATAAGCAGCGCCATAGGTGAATGTGCTAATGTCAACGTCAAAGCCGACAACTTCCGAATTAAGGTAGTTATATCCGCCTTCGAGCGCCAAATTATCAATCACCACATAGGACAACTTAGTATCCAAGCCGTTTGCATCGTCGTACCCACTTTCATCAATGTGAGTCCATTCATACGCTGCGTCGAAATAGGTATATTTCATTAACGGATCCGCAGCGAGTGGCTGAACCCCCACCAATACAAGCGCGAGAGCTAAAGCAAAAATATTCTTCATAAACATTCCCCGTAGACAAACGAAGTAAACGCCCTCACTTCACACCCATTTTTAAAAGTCAGCAATACAGTATTTTCAAAACCTTAATTTACTCTGTCGCAAATACCGAGACTGTGTTTAACTTGCGGGGCGCTAGGCACTGCACGTTGCTCCGCTTATCTCGGCAGATTCTCCGATATGGGCTTTTTATACCTATAGAGAGCACATATACTTTAATTACTCATTTATTTAGCTTTAATTTAGCTTTTGAATTTAATATGCGCACCTTTTTGGTTTTTATATGGGCGCTATTATCCACAGCGGCCGCCGCGGGAATTTGGCAAAGTGCGGCAGCAGATGATGCATGCCTTGAGCCAGGCCATAGTCGAGTCATAGAAAACACGCTGGCATCGGCTGGATTTTTTGCGAACTTACGATATAGCGAGGATTCCATCCATTACCAGATGGATCAGCTGCTTGATCGCGCTAAGAATAAGCTTGGGATTTTTCAACAAAAAAGCTCGATTTGCGCCAATAGCTGCGCGAAGCCGGTCGTCGGTATAGTTTTCTCGTCGCATCCTCGCTACACGCTCGACAATTACTCTGAAGCCGATAAATGCCAAAAACTGTTCGAGCTGACCAGTAAAGATCCCATCGTCTATAAGCACCGCTTGTTCAAAGACGACGAAGAGGCCAAGGAATGGTACAACGACCTTTCCCGAGGTAGCGGCGAAGACGGAGAAGACCTCTATGACCGCTGCGACGGAAGTTGTAGTCCTCAGTATTCTTCCTTCATATGGAGCGAGAATGGCGGACTAGCGGTCACCACCAGCATAATCTGCGGTCACGCCCGGGATAAGGACGACGATCAATATGTGCTTAGCTCCGCGCTACGTGCAGAGTGCCCGTAAGAAAAGTAAGATCCAATAGCATTTTCGCCATTGGGAAAACTTTGTGAGAGCGCCTTACTCCGCATTCATGGCCGGTCGGCGTCGCAGCGCATGCTCGAGCACGACCACGGCAAGCACCGCGAGCAAACCATTCGCCGGAAGCAAATACCGGTTTCCATAGGCTGACTCGGTCCAACCTTGGTACGAAAAAATAACCGCTGCCTGCGCTGCTACGGTCGCTAGAAAGATCAAAATTTCCCGTTTAATTGGGAGAAATTTCCAATAGAACGGCAACAGCAGCAATGGAAGGAGCCCGGTATTGTACGGGAAAAATCCGTTTGCAGGCGCAAACAACTTGGCGCCCCACCCCGACGTCAGCACATCAAACGAAAAAGCGGTCGGCGCCGGGTTAAATGGACTCTCACCCGCGACATACATCGGCATGCGATTATGAGCAGTTATAAATGGGCCTCCCCATATCGCATCATTATAGAGGAGATACGAAGCGATCGCGGTAAGGAAGCCGACGAGGAAAGGCCGCATCGCCGCGCGCGGGAAAAACCGTTTAGATAAGAATAGGAATAGCGGGCCGTACAAAATATTTGAGGCGCGAAAAAAGACCGTCGCGCCGAGCAGCAAGCCGGCGATTGCCGGATACTTACGCGCCAACGCAATACTAAGGATTACCCACGACGCAGCGAGCAGATCGTAATCTGTTCCGATCGCATGAAAAATAAAAGGCGTGCCGGCGGCAACTGCGATGCTCGAAATTAATGAGATCTCACGGCCGCTCAATTCGATCACCAGCATATATATGCCAATTTGCAGAGATATAAAAACCAAGGCGCCTAGAATATCTAGCCCCGCATCGCCGAAGATCGCGAGAAACGGCGCAACGATCACAATCATCAGATGCGCGTGCTTGACGATCCGCGTTCCATCCCTGTCGATGGCATACATGTCCTGCCAATACGGGCGCCCTTCGCTCCGAGACTTTTCAAGTAAAAGACGGTGATATGACTCGTACTCATCAAGGTGCAGCCCCTGCCCCGCAATTAGGTTTTTCGCAGCGAGATATATCTGCAGCGGCGGCCCCTCAGATACCGGAGGAAGCTTTAAATAGACCCCTGTAAGCAGAACTATAAAGTAGAAAAGCGCGTTGATAATTACAAAGCGCGTCAAATTTTTAGGGAGCGTAGCCACGGCATTCCGGAGATCTCTGTCAGTACGATCAGAGATACTCCATTTTATAAGTTGCAAGAAGAGGTGAAACGAGATTACTCGCGCACCGGTTCAACGCGAATCGCCAAGATCAGCCCTGCATCGGGCATATGATCGGTGCCAGTAAGCATGCTCTCGCCGGCAACAAAACGGAGCCGGGTATCGAGTAATTCTGTGCCGGCTTTATCTTTCCACTTAAGCCATAGGCAAATATTGTCGCCATCGACGGCAATTGGACGGAGCACTATGTGGTGTCCATCCACCAATTCCAGCTTACGCCTTTTCCGCGGCGGAATGACAACGGCCTGCTGATTAACCATATGAAAGTGG
>CAYTAW010000086.1:0-6941 GCA_964435675.1 uncultured Bdellovibrionales bacterium | reverse complement strand
GGTGTAGTGGAGGCGCTCAAACTGCGAAGTGAGATCACGGACCTGAGAATCAATATCGAGCTTTTTATTTGACTCGCCGGAATCAGACACCATTCCGTCCGCCCGAATCGCGCGCACTTCCACACGCAGCGGAAATTCAGGGGCACGTGGAGCCTCCTGTTCCCGAACGGTTTCGTGGGCTACCGCATTCTGCACCGAGACTTTGGCTGCGCTTGCCGATTGCGCCGTTGCCGAGGGAACAGAAAAGAGCATCAGTGCCGAACATACTGCGGCGAAACTAAAAAAATGTATTGAAGCGGTGCTACGTGCAGACGCTATCGGTGAACGGGTAAGATTCAATCTAGACTGCATAAAGAAAACTAACGATCTTCGATCGTAAATGATTGCGAAAACGGCTGTTCGACGAGTTTGGAATCATCAAGTCGCTCATTATGGTAAAACGGATCGCCATTTGAAAATCGGCCCTGCGAAAACTCCATATTTTTAGGGACAGCATTCACCGGGGTAACCACGTTCACGGGCGATGAAAAATATTGCACCCGCGGCGCGCGCTTCTTGACCCAAATCATAGTCGAATGTTGATTGGGATCCGAGAAAAAGCGAACAGCTCCGGCGCTGCGAACCCAGTCGACATCTACGCTATTTTGAACGACACGGCTCTGCAGCGGTTTTTCGACCGACTGATTGGCGAATGCCAACGGTTCCCCGCCGCGCCCGTCTCGTGATTCAAGAATTTTCGGCAGATCATCGCTCGACGAGCCAGATCCAACGTTCAACGACCGGTAGCCTACCGGATCAAGCGACGCCGAATTCGAAATACGTGCGTAGGCAGGACTGACCGAATGCCCAGTGATTGATTGTACCGCCTGCATCTTGCCAATTACGACTACCGTGAAGCTTGCGGCGACTAATCCCCCCGCCATGCTCCAGCCAAAAGGCGCCGCAAACGAGGCCCGTCTACGCGATTCGGGCGCGCGCATGCGGGCTCCAAGGTATACAGCTGCTCGCTCTTCTTGATCGATACGCGCTGAAATCGCCCCCCACAAAGACTCCTTAAGCTCTGGGGTGGTTGAATCGACCACCGTCTTAATACCGCTGGACACATCGGTCAGTACGCTGAAGAACTCAGCCGCCTCGGTCGAACGGGAAAGCAAATTGCGCGCCCTCCAACAACCAAACGCGCCGCACTCGCGATCGTGATAAGCCATCAAGAGCATTCGCTCTTTATCGCTCAACTCTGAGCATTGGCCGCCAGCCTTATGGTTAGAATCTCCGGTCATGGTTCCTCACGCACTTATCTATTAAACGATAAAGTTTTATTATTATTCATTATCGATTTACCTTCGTTTTTCTCTTCGGCACCCCACACCGCCGTTAATAGCTGCTGCAGCCGCTTTCGTGCGTAGTGGAGCCGGCTCATCACGGTGCCTTTTGATATTCCTAATACATCCGCAATTTGCTCGTAACGCAATCCCTCTACCTCGCGCAGCACTATTACCGCCCGGTGGTCTTCCGAAATCTCTCCTAGCACCTTGTTAATTTGCCGGGCCTGTTCGGCGCGCAGCGAACTATCCAGCGGATTTTCGGGCTGAAGCGCCAAACCGCTGCTGATATTCTGCTCGATAACGTCACGCTCTTCGACATCAAACGAGATCGTTTCGCGATCCTTGCGCCCCATCTTACGGCGGAAATCTATCGCCATGTTTACAACGATGCGGTAAAACCAGGTAAAAAATGAAGATGTGCCTTGAAAGGAATCTATGGAAAGGTACGCTTTAACGAAAGATTCTTGAACAACATCTTGCGCATCCTCGTGACGCTTCAAAATCTGAAAGGCAACAGCAAACGCGCGCTGCTGATACCGTTCGACGAGAATTTGGAAATCCGCCTTGCTTCCCTTCTGCACGCGAGCAACCAACTCCGCATCGCTCGGAGCGCCTTTCCCCTGGTTTATTAAATCGACCTTGACCACCTGCTCCGCATCACTTACGGGCTGCCGCTGCCCACCGCCTACACTACCACTGCCAACGCTATTCAAGCTTTCACCATTCGAGCGCGCATACCGTCGCTCCTTCCGCGCTCGTTGCATCACGGATTTCTCTTGCTTCGATACCTCTGCTGTAACCGGTGAATTACGCATTTTAAACTAAACCATTATACCCCAATATGGCGTTTTATGCATGCGCTAGTTCCCAATTGTTGCCTACTCCGACGTCGACCACCAGAGGCACCCGCAAGCTGAGCACACCCTCCATAACCGAACGCACCAGTTCCTGCGCATTTTGCACTAAATCCTCTCGGCACTCGAAGACCAGTTCATCATGGATCTGCAACAGCATTGAAATATCTATCTTTTCAGTGCGGATACGCTGATCGATTGAAATCATCGCCATTTTAATCAGATCGGCGGCGCTCCCCTGTATCGGGGCGTTTATCGCCACACGTTGCAAAAAGCCTTTATCACGGCCGCTGAGATCGAGATCGCTTATACGTCGGCGGCGACCAGTAATAGTAGTCACATATCCAAGCCGCGCAGCATCGTCGGCAAGCTGCGCAAAATACTTCTTCACGTTGGCGTAACGCCCAAAGTAATTATCAATGTACTGCTGGGCAACGCCAATTGGTATTCCGAGATCTTTGCTCAGCCGGAAGCTGCTCATCCCGTAGACAATTCCAAAGTTGATCGTTTTTCCCATGCGCCGCTGCTCAGAAGTCACTGGAATGAGCGGAGGAACGTTGAGAATTTCACGAGTGGTAATTTCGTGAATATCCTTCCCCTCCTTAAACGCCTGGCAAAGCGCCGCGTCGTCGCTCAAATGCGCCAATAGTCGCAGCTCAATTTGTGAATAGTCGGCCGATAACAGCACGTATCCCGGTTTGGCAATAAACGCCTCGCGAATCCTTCGCCCTTCGGCGCTCTGTATCGGAATGTTTTGCAAGTTCGGATCCGAACTCGAAAGGCGCCCGGTTCCGGTTCCGGTCTGATTGAAGCGCGTGTGCAGCCGTCCACTGACAGACGAAACCTGTTCCGGGAGCGCATCAACGTACGTGCTTTTCAACTTGTGCAGCAATCGAAAGTCGAGAATTTTTTTAGGCAGCGGATGCATTTCCGATAGCTGCTCAAGTACGGAGGAATCCGTGGAAATTCCCGTTTTCGTCTTCTTGAGCCCCTTCGTCGGTAGCTGTAGTTTTTCGAAAAGAATTTCACCTAGCTGCTTTGGCGAATTAATATTGAACTCGCAACCGGCCAACTGAAACAACTCGGCCTGCAATATTTCGAGCTTTCCCTGATACTCGCCGGAAATATTGCGCAGCAATTCGCTGTCGAGCTTAATTCCCAAGCGCTCCATCGCAGCCAGCACCGAAATCAACGGAATCTCAATCTCATAAAAAACCTTCCCGAGCTCGGCTTCGGCAATCATCGGTTCAAGCTTATTTTTCAGTAGCCACGCGATGTGCGCATCCTCGGCCGCGTAATCGGTCGCCTCTTTTAAGCCCACCTCAGCAAAGCTCTCAAGACCAGCAGTCACCTCCTCGTACTCCGAAACATTCAATCCCAGATAATCGAGCGCGAGACTACCGAGCGTGTAGCTGCGCCTATCCGGATTAAGCAAATAGGCGGCAATCATCGTATCGAAGTGGATCCCCGCAACGGTGATCCCCTGCGCCAGTAGCATCTGGGCGTCGAACTTTAGATTCTGACCGCACTTTTTAATCGCCGCGTCTTCGAAAATCGGGGCTAAATCCGTTCTTACTTCGTCCCACGATTTTTGCAGGATGCCCGGCATGGTATGCCCCACCGGGAGGTACCAGGCCTGAGTATCATCCCAGCAAAAGGACAACCCAACGATTTTCGCTTCAAGAAAATCGAGACCCGTCGTTTCGAGATCAAAAGAAAACTCGCGCTGCTTTTTCAACTGCGCGAGCCCCGACTGATACTCGTCGCGCATCACCGGCATATATTGATAGCTATTCTTGATCTTCGGGCGCGCCTTGAGGGCGCTGCCAAGCTCACGCTCGAGCGATTGAAATTCGAATTTGTCGACAAGTGCGCGCAGAGCGGCGCTGTCCGGCTCTAGCCGACCAAATGCTTCCACTAACTCGCCATCACTCATTGCCGACACTTCTCGCGCCGATTCAACAGCCTCTCCGTCCGTATGACCGCCGTTCGAACGGCTGAAAATCACCGGCACATTCCTGTCGACTTCGACCAGCTTTCGGCTAAGACGGAGCTGATCAATGAATGATTCAATCTGTTCGGCTATCTTCTTGCGGTTTCGAATCGCCGGTTCCTCTTTAATGGCCGCTACGGAGGCGATTACCCCTTCCACATCTCCATAGAGATCAATAAGTTGCGCGGCGGTCTTCTCACCAACGCCTTTAACTCCCGGGACGTTATCCGAAGCGTCCCCAATCAGACCGAGCACCTCGACCACCTTCTCCGGCGCGACGCCGAATTTTTCCTTTACCTCGACCGCGGTTACCTTGCGATCGCGCATCGTATCCCAAAGGGTGACGTGGGGCCCCACAAGCTGCATTAGATCCTTATCCGCAGTGACGATTACGACTTCGTGTCCCAGATGTTCGAGCCGCGTCGAAAGCGTCGCGATAATGTCATCGGCTTCGTACCCACGCTGCTCAAGGACAGGAATTCCGAGCACGCGCACGATCTCGCGAAAGTACGGCATTTGCGTCAGCAGATCTTCTGGACACTCATCGCGGTTTGCTTTGTATTCAGGATACAGTTCGGTACGGAATGTCTCTTTGCCCGCATCGAATACGACAACCAGGTGGTGGGAATCGGCGTCCTTCAGCAGCTTGAGCAGCATGCGCACGAATCCAAAAAGAGCGTTTGTGGGAAAACCCTCCTTGGTCCGCAGCGGCGCAACCGCGTAGAAGGCGCGGAAAATGTAGCCAGAGCCATCGACAATAAATAACCGCTTTGCGTCCCCTGCATTCATCAAACACTCTCCTTTTCGCTATCCTATCCAAACAGATAGCGCGGCGAAATACCACCTCCTGCCTGGAATTATCGCGCTAAATGTTCTAATTTGCGGTAACTTCCGAACAATGGCATCGCTTAAACCTTCGATATTCGCGCTCACCGCGCGCGGCCTCGAGCCGATAACCGGAGCCGAAATGCGCCGTCTGGAGTCGTTGAAAAATATCTCAGAAAGTTACCGCTGCGTTCGCGCCGAGCTCTGCGGCGGCCTCGAGGAATGCGCCGCTCTTCGCAGCGCCGACGACGTGTTCGTTTTTCTTGCCGAGTGGCGCGGCATTGAGCATACGCGCAGCATGCTTGAGAAATTTTCCACGCTCAGTGGTAACATCGAATTTTCTCCGGCGATTGAGAGGATCCGGGCGCTGCGCCTGGTCGCCAGCTCGCCTTCTTATTCGGTTTCAGTCAGTTTCGTGGGAAAGAGAAACTACTCGGCGCCCGAAGTAAAAGAATTTATTCAACGCGGCATTAGCGCGCCTCTCGGTGCCTATTCCGCTGACGATCGCAGTGCGGAACTCAATATTCGCATCTTCATCGAAGGCGACCGCGCGCTGGTAGGATTGAGAGTCACTCAATCACCGCTGCACGATAGAAGCTATAAAAAGAGCCAAATTCCGGGATCGCTGAAACCCTCAGTCGCCGCCGCGCTGGTCGAAATGTCAGGCGCACGTCTCGGGTCGAAGATTGTCGATCCGTGCTGCGGCGCCGGAACCATTCTGATTGAAGCTGCGTGCATCGGATATCGAGCACTCGGCGGCGACATCAATTCTGAAGCGGTCAGCGCCGCGCGGGAGAATGCCGCCGACACCGAGGGTGTTCAGATCGAAAAATGGGATGCCCGCGCGATTCCTCTCGCTGATAGGTGCGCGGATCACGTGATCAGCAATCTTCCGTGGGGATTGCAGGTTACGCCAGGCGCAGATCTTGCCTCGGACTATGGCGGCATATGCAGCGAAATCGAACGTATCGTCAATCCGGCAGGAACTATCGTACTGCTGACCACGCATGCCGATTTGGTGCGATTCGAGCGCTTTCGTTTGATAGAAAAGTCGGAAATCAGCCTTTTCGGCCAGCGGCCGCTGATCCTCAAATATGCGGCGCAGCTTGACTAACGAGCAAAGGAGAGTGCGTTCACCAAAAAATTGAGCGCCTCTGAGCGGCGGAACGTGCTGAGAATCTTGTATTCACCGCGAGAGATATAAAAATGATTGCGCGCTTCAAGCCAGCCGGTTACTCCTGCCGGCGTGGCAATTTTTATCCACGCCTGATTTTCCGAAATTTCCTCGATTACATAGAGGTTCCCGAAAAACATTTCCGCGTCGCTTTGAGAAAAATTGTCAGCTTCAATTGCAAGCGGTGCTGAGCGGAATCGGCAAATACCGTGGTCGCCGACCTGAATCATTTTAGACTTTTCGTACACGACCGAGAATTCCTTGCCGAGCGACTTTATTCGGGACGCGGCTTTTTTACGCGAAACCCAGGCGCGTACATCAGTCCACTGCTTAAAGTGATCGGCGTTCGCCAGCGAATTGCGCACTTCTTTCCACGATGGTTTGCTTGGCTGCTCGCTTGATGAATTGGAATCCATGAACGCCTTGAACAACTTAGAGGATGAGCCTCTCTTTTCAGTATACGGCAGCTGCAGAGGTAAACAATTTGGCTCGCGGCTTGGTCATGATAGAAATCATGTTAATCCTGAAAAAACTAACATCGCTATTTTTTATCCATACATTCCAGCTATTTATGTATATATTAATATATTTACCGCTATCGATATATATACTACAATAAAGGAATGTTCATTGATCCACTTCCCGTCTTCAAAGCACTCGCCGACGAATCCCGTTTGCGCATAGTTAACGTGCTTCACCAAGGGGCGTTCAACGTTCAAGAGCTAACGTCGATTCTTTCGCTTTCGCAGCCCACCGTCAGTCACCACCTG
>CAYTAW010000085.1:7572-10504 GCA_964435675.1 uncultured Bdellovibrionales bacterium | reverse complement strand
CCATGTGCAGGTTATTTTAGTTTATCCTGACCTTTTAACAGCGAGCGCGATTGTCCCCGTCGGCGATTGTCTATATCTTTAGCTATGCGCGGGCCAATCGCAGCAATTGTTAGAAATCGCGCCGTTTCGTTAGGCGCCAGGTAAAACCGGCAAGCCGCGCTTGCTCGACATCTTTTATTCTCTGGAAATGTCGGAATACAGAGTGTCATAGTGTAAGGAACCTATAATGTCGAGTGCCGCAAATCTGCTGGAGGCAGTTTCCCCGTTCGCGGCAACCATAAAGGATGTCGATACTCATTCGGATAACAAGGTCACGTTATTATGCCCTTCGATGCTTTTCGTTGGCCCAATAGCTTGACGATACTGCGCGTGTTTGGAAGTGCCCCGGATGCGCTTTAATTATATGCTTGAATTATACCCTGCGTGAGACTAATTGTATTGTTGGCGCTACTTCTAAGATCAAGTGCGGAGGAATATATGGGATCTCTGAATCGATGGGTGCGTATTATTGTATTTTCTGCGGTCAATGTGGCTCTGATCGCGAGCCTGTCCGGGTGCGCGATGTCGCGGCGTATGTCTGATTCTCTTCCCAATACGTTTCTAAAAGATGTTAACTTAAAAGAGAAAAAAGAGCGTCTTCCCTTTGACCATTCTTGGTCGAATCCCACGACTAATTGGGATTCCTATACCGCGCTCTACCTCAAACCGGTTCGCGCCGACCTAATTCCGGCGGAAAGTTGGAGGTCGAGCGAGAGCCTGGTAATTACGAGCGAACAAGATTTCAAAGTGGCCACGAAAGAATTGGCCGACAATTTTCAAGAGCAACTCGCCGTCGAGTTCAAGAAGAAGAATGGAGCGCGACTTTCTAAATTAGTAGGCGCTCCCGGTAAGGGAATTGCTGTGATGGAAATTGTGCTTACCGAGGTTGAGTTTTCACATCCGTTAGAAAAAGCGGGATTACTTATGTCTCCGTTGCCGGGGTCAAGCGCGCTCGGCTCCGCGCTCTCGGATCCGTTCGCTTCATTCGCGCTGCGAATCACCGATGGGGTCAATGGCGCGCTGCTCGCAACTGCCGCTGACCGGAAATTTGCGCCGCGGCGGCTTTTGAACCTCGACAAGCTTTCAGCATCAAGTCCATTACGCGAGATTTGTCAGTTATGGGCCGAGGTGATCGCCGAGACGGCGGCAACCGACGCGCTTACTACGGTTGAAGAGACTACGTGGCGCTGGCTCCCTTGGTAGAGTTAATTCTTTTAACCGTGTGTCGTTAGGTTTGCTTTGGATTCTGAAATTTAAATTTCTGGAAATTAGCCTGATGCTGCGATTGGTTTTGCGACTGACGAACGCCGTCAAGAAGTTCTGTCTATCTCGCCAGATCGCGTAGCATTCTATACAGTATAATCGATGGGTAAAGCGAGAATTAAGGCAGTCGCCGTGTTCCTTGTAGCGGTGTTTCTTGTGCTCGAGTGCTATTATCAGGCTGAAGTGCGGTTTGGCAGATTTCTTCCCAGCTTTGTTCGCATTTATAATTTTCAAAGCTACGATTCTCAAGGAACTCCGCGACTACCACCCGAAATAGACGCGTGGCATGCGTCCTATAGTGGCAGCGGCGATATTAAGATTCACATCAACAGCAAAGGATTTCGCGGTGCGGAACCTCTGGAGCAGCCAAGCACGCGCGTTATTTTTTTGGGTGACTCCGTTGTATTCGGCGGTGGCGTCGAATTGCGTGACACCTTCCCATACCTTGCTCAAGAAATGGTGCGAAAGCAAAGGCATGATCCGAGGTTTGAAGTATTAAATTTCGGGGTGGGTGACACGAATGCCCGCCATTACGCGCTCAAACTGAAAAACCACGCACTCGATTTTAAACCGCAATTGGTTCTTATCTTCTTATATTTGAATGATGCGAGCGAACCGATGATTGGCGCACCACGCAGACGTGATCAAGTTGAAAATCGACCATGGTACCATTCATTTGCGCTCGAACAGCTGCGGAGCGTCTTAGACAATATGCACATTTTGTACTCTGCCGCTGGCGAGCCGCGCTTTGAGTGGGTGCATGATTTTAAGGCTAAGGCGTATCTCGCGGGTGGATCTCATTGGCAAAAGATGCTCTCGGAGGCCCAGTATGATTGGGGGCGTGCGTGGACTGAGGACTTCTGGCGGGTCGTAAGACCTCACCTTGCATCGATTCGCGAGCAGTGTGAGGTACATTCTATAGATTGCTGGCTGGCTATCGTGCCGGTCAAACCGCAACTCGAGCTGCCAGATACTGAATCGGGCCTCTTCGAACCGCAGCGTCGAGCGGAGCTCCTTGCGCGCGAATTGGGATTCAATTTTATTGATCCTCTTTCTTACCTACGTTCGGCGCAAAATCCGGCATCCTTACTGTACGATCAATGCCATTTGACACCCCAGGGAAATGCCGTGATGGCAAATTTTTTGGTGCCGCTATTGGAAGATTGGCTTAATCGACGAGCTCAGCTGAGCCCATAAGCGCGTTCTTAATTTTTTTCGGTTAAAATCTGTACTAGCAATTGAATTTCATAAGATAGGAGTTTTTGAAATGTTCAATAAAAAAGTATCTAATTATTGCCGTTATAGTAGCGGCTTTAGCAGTAAGTGCTTCCGCTGACTACACTGGGTCGTCGTTCTCGCCGGAAAGAATAAATCAGCCAATAGCTCGCTCACTCGCGCGCGTGAGCAATATGGGTGGGGGTAGCAAGACAGGGAAAAGTACCTGCTCCGGTGTTGAAAAACACCGAATGCGTTGCGATTCTCCCAGACTCCATGACTGCGGCACTTGCGGTCGGGGGAGCGAATGCAGTGAAGTCGCCAATAGGGCAAATGAATTTCTTTTGCTGGAGTTGAGAATGCGGCTTAGGAATCAATCAGGACAAGGGTGAGAAGCGCATTTCCCATGATAACC
>CAYTAW010000085.1:4747-7562 GCA_964435675.1 uncultured Bdellovibrionales bacterium | reverse complement strand
AGAAGAAACGGCGTGATAAAACAACATTCATATGCTGAAACTGCATTTGCTCTTAAAAACGTTGATATTTTAAGGCGCGTATCGGTGCTGCGCCGTTTAAATGTATAACTTGCTTATGTCCATACCAATGTCGAGTTCGAGTAGCACAGGGCGCGCATGCGTTGCGCTGCATTGCGCCGTTTTTTTATTTGGCCTTGCCGGGGTATTCGGGAAATTTCTGCACTTTTCGCCATTTTTTGTGGTGTTCTCGCGCGCAGCCATCGCGTCGATCCTCATTCTGGGGCTGCGTTTTTTGAGAGGTCATACGGTGCGCATAGCGCGCCAGCAAATTCCCGCGCTGCTAGCGTCTGGAGTTTTGTTATCAGTGCACTGGGTTACATTTTTCTATTCGATTCAGGTCTCGACTATCGCCATAGGGCTGCTTTCATATTCGGCATTTCCTCTTTTCGCCACCTTTCTCGAACCGATCTGTTCCCGCCAGCGGCTTAGTCTGCGCAGCGTTGCGGTCGCCGCAGTTATTTTCATCGGATTGCTAATAATTGTTCCGCGTTTTGATTTTAATGACCACGCAACGCAGGGCGTGTTTTGGGGCGCCGTTTCCGGTTTAGCGTTTGCGCTGTTGTCGATAGTTAATCGCAAGCAGGTTCAGCGGCTTTCGCCCCAACTTGCCGCGATGTGGCAGAACGCGATTGCGGCGCTTCTGCTCGCGCCGCTGATTACAAACACGTCATGGTCGAGTTTGAGCGCTGAAGATGTTTTTCTACTGGTTCTCCTTGGTGCGGTATTCACCGCCTTTGCGCACAGCCTTTTTATCTTCTCTTTAGTTTCCTTAACGGCTCAATTCGCGAGCGTCATAGCCGCGCTTGAGCCAGTGTACGGAATTGTTTTCGGTTATGTTTTCGCTGGTGAAATTCCAGCGCTTCGTACGTTGCTCGGGGGAGCCCTTATCGTAGTAACGACGGTGGTTGAAAGTTACTTAGTAGCTCGTAGAAAGTAACCGTAACAAAATAACGTGAAATCAGCTCCTTACATTTCCTTATTACCGGACTTAGCACTTAAGCGAAGAGCCTGAATCAACCGATATTATTGTTTGTGAGACTCTTTTCTCATCTATGGAAGTATATTTCGCCTGATTATGGAAGGTAAGGGAATGCAGAGGGTTCTCATAGTTGATGACAACGAGGATATGCGAACTATCCTTTTATATCAGGTGCGCGCCTGTTCGGATGCGGAGCTCTGCCTCGCGTCGAATGCCACAGAAGCTATCCAATTCGTTGAACGAGCGGGCGATGAAGGTAAACCGTTTGATCTTATATTAATGGATATTCGCATGCCCGAAATGAGTGGCGTGGAAGCGGCCCGTTTAATGCGCAGCAAAGGGTATACCGGTATCATCGCCGCGTGCACGGCGGCGAGCTCCGGGACCGGACGCCGTGAATCTATTGACGCCGGAATTGACGCGTATTTCGATAAGCGTGTCTTAAAGCGCGATGCGATAATGGCTCTGCTCTCAATGGCAAAACGCTAAACGGTTCATTCTCTGTTCACCAGCGCTCCATCCGCACTGGGCGATTGGGTGATTTCCCAGCGGTTACCGTCGCCATCTATCAGTAGGAAACTCTTCTCGCCCCAAGGGTGTTCTTTCGGTTCGCCGCTTAATTGAATATTGAATTCGCTTGCGTGTGCGACGCAGTTTCCGTAAAACGCGTCGACATCCTCCACCGTAACCCCAAACGACGCGCCGCTGCGATCCCCCTCTGATTTGAAATACTTTACGGTTTTGCCGGTCGGCTTGAAGAATGCGACGCGGCTTCCGCTCGGCAGTACAAATTCGGAAAACTCCTCGTTCTCGTAATGCGGAGGTATATTAAAAATGCGTTCGAAGAATCGGGTCATTGCGCCGACCTGACTCGAAGCGATGACTAGATGGGAAAGGTTCAAAGCGCTGACTGACACTGGGAAATTATATACCGCTCTGGCCGCGCGCGCTCGAATAAATATTGTCTTATGACCGGATTTTTAAGACTGGGAGCGTTGCCGCATCTATGATACGGTGTTTGCGCTGGAGGCGCTGAGTTTGAGTTCGCAAATTGTTAACCCTTCCGACGGGTGCCGTCCATGCGCACAGTGTATCAAGTGAAAACGTCCTGGTTAACCCCAAAAGCAGAGAGCCGTGTCACCTCCGATCGCGGCCGCGGCACATTCGCGACCGAAGCCATTGAGAAAGACGAAGTCATCGCCGTATGGGCTGGAGAACTGCTCACGTTCAGTCAGCTTGAGCAACTCTCCGGGGGACGGCGCGCAAACGCTCTGCAAATTGCCGAAGATTTGTATCTGGTTCCCCAAGAATTGGCGGATGGGGATTACATTAATCATTGCTGCGAACCAAATGCGGGTATCGATAGTGATCGCGTGCTCGTGGCGATGCGCGGAATCAAGGCGGGCGAGGAAATTACCTATGATTACGCGATGACCGATACTGCGCGTTACGATGAATTTGAATGTCGCTGCGGTAGCGAGCATTGCCGCGGGCGTGTCAGCGCCGATGATTGGAAGAGGGCGGCGCTGCGCGAGCGGTATAATGGATACTTCTCATCCTACATCGTCCGGAAAATAGATTCGGAGGAAGATCTTTCGAAGGCTCGGAACTCTACATAGCAACTAGATTTACCCTCTGAAAGCGGCCATAGCAGGGAGGGCGAAACCGACCGTGGTTAGCTTTTTTTTGCGGATGTAACGATTGCATATTACGCTCGCTACTTCGACTCAAGGTAACCTGAGTCAAAGAGTTGGAGCCGGTTGGATCGGGTAGGGG
>CAYTAW010000085.1:0-4737 GCA_964435675.1 uncultured Bdellovibrionales bacterium | reverse complement strand
ACCGCATGTAATTAGACCCACGAGGCAGCTTCAGGTGTGTGCATTAGCGCACTAAAAGGGCAGTTGTGGCATATCCATTAAGAGTTGATTTTTCCAAGAGATGAAGTTGCTCTATGGTTAATCCTGAACAGATACATTCAGTAGCCAAAGGTTCCCCGGAGGCAGTGCACACAGCAGCGCCTCACGGCAGAGATGTCGTGGAGGTCGATGGGGCCCCCCCGCTGACTAATTCCTCACTAACGCCTCTTTTATCTGGGGAAAATGCATTAAGTTCGCTTCAGTTCAGAGGTCCGATTCTTAACCTCCCGGCTGGTGCACGTACCGAAACTCCGGTCTACGCTCTCCCGGACGTGCCGAGAAATGAATTCCTGAACCCGGAAACAGTGGCCAAACATCTTGCTACGGATCGCCATGAATTGCTCCTTGTTGCACGGCTTGCAAGCAAGCAAATGGGACGAGAGATCGCTCCGGAAGAGGCCTTGCGAATGATAACGGATCGCATGGCTGAGCTGATGAAGAAAGCGAGCGCTGCTGTAAAAGAGCAGGATGACTCGCGGGTGCCTATTCTGCTGACATATCTTTCGCGTGGGGTAGAGGTTGACCCGGCGAGTTGGCGTTTTCGACTGGCCGAAAAATTTGGAATGGTAAAGCTCGCTACAGCTGAAGACTATCTCGCTCCTAAAAGCTCAGTCTCAATAATGAATACAACGCATTTTAAAGTTGGTGAAAGAGTATTTGCTGTTAAGGAAAGTTCGAAACGCTCGCAGCTATCAATTGAAATTGGTGCTGTCGCTGATGAGCTTAGTCACTTTCGCTTGAATCCGCACCGTCAAACGAAAGAATCGATCAGGGAGATGCAGGATTCGCTGGCGGGAATCGCGAGGAAGCTCGGGATATCAGAAGACCTATTGGCGCCAGGGTCAGTCACCTTTGAAAATGGGCGATATCATTTGGGTGCCCTGGGAATGATAGCGCTGGCCCGAAATGGACGAGATTTTATCATCAGCTATACGAACTCCGCAGGTGAGCCTGAAGATGTGCGGTTAAATTTCCCACAGATTCAGAACGCTCAACGAGGAGTGTTTCCCAAATGGGATCGAGACAATCCTCCGCAGGACGCACAGCAGCGAATTTATCCGACCTCTCCTCTGAAGTTCTGGATGGACCATCTGCAGACCCACTCATCGCAAGTCATTGAAGGACAGACCGGATAGTAGGATTGTTTGTTTCCTCAGGGGACAACTTCTCCAAGTAGAAAAGGAGACCCTTAGATTGCATCCTCGTCACAGCAGGTCTTTGAGAACTCTATGCGAGCTACGTAAGAAGCTTTTGCCGGCAGTTGTTTAAAGAGTGCGTCCTCGTAAAGTACATCCAGCTGCAAATCGTGGCGGTGAAATTAGGGGGCAAATCGACTAAGGAGTACCGGTGATGAATTAGTTGCTCAGTAATTTTAATACGAGGTCCGGAATTAAGTTCGCTTGTTGAAGCATGGACGTAGAAACTTTCTGTCGAATTGACGCACTTATAAAATTGGCAGACTCTGATGCGATATCAGCATCGATTATACGGCTTTCAGCTTGCATATAGTTAAGCACAGTTGAAGATATAGTGCGAGTAAATGAACCAATTCTTGAGAGTGAGGCGCCAATTGATGAGCGCTCACTGAGGATCCTTTGTCTTGCTGAATTTATTGAATCCAAGGCTGTTCGAGCAGTCGCCTGGGTCGTTAAATTAACAGCCGCAAGATGATTTGTATACTGCGCATTTCCTTGCAATGTCCAGGTTGCACCACCACCTACTGCGACTGCTCCGAAGAGATCGAGCGTGTTGTCGCCATTATAATCCCCTGCTGCTAAATCATACGTTGATGCTGTTACTGCCACAGAGGTTGTCGGAGTATCAAATGTTCCATCACCATTTCCTGCAAAAAATACCATTGCACTGCCACTGCTTGCGACGATGTCTTTGTGCCCATCACTATTAAAATCATTTACCAACGTTGTATAGGTTCCCCCAATCCCTGAACTATAGTTCACCGCTGAGCCAAAAGTACCATTTCCATTTCCAATTCTAACGGAAATTCCAACTCCAAACGCTCCGGTAACAAGATCAAGTTTTCCATCTTCATTAAAATCTCCAGCGCTTATTTGATCAATTGGCGAATTACTAATAGTTACTCCTGTTTGAAACGTTCCATCGCCATTTCCTAACAAAATTTCATGACTCACTCCAGAACCAGCATCCGATGCAAAGACAATGTCCAGATTGCCATCGTCATTAAAATCGGCCAAAATTCCCGATCCCGGTGCGTTACCCGTCGGAGTTACAATTGTACGTGCACCTAACGCCCCACTGGCGCTGCCGAGAAAAACGTTTATGGTATCATCAAGATTTCCAAAGCTTACGATATCAATATTTCCATCGCCATTTATGTCCCCTGAAAGGATATCAGAACGGATACCGACGCCATCAGATACATTACCTGTCGCATAGGTAACTTTAGCTGCGAAAGTTCCGTTACCGTTCCCCATTAATACATTGACCCTATCGTCTCCTCCAGAGTTAGTAATAATATCACTAACACCATCACGGTTCATGTCAGCAATGGTAAATGCAATCATGTTTGTTCCGCCGTTGTAACTTGTCATCGATCCAAAACTACCATCACCATTCCCAAGTTTTATTCCAATTCCACTTAAACCACCGATAATCATGTCAAGTTTTCCGTCACCATTAACATCAGCAGCTTCAACCTGCGTGGCAAAACTAACGCCTGTACCTGTTTGCAAATTACTAAATTCTCCATCTCCTGTAGTTGTTTTGATTTCATTTCCAATCGAGACATCGAGACTTCCCTGTCTGCCAATACCTCCTTGAAAAGTTACGGTTGATCCTTGCGACTGAAAGATTGTGTTATTATTAAACTTCGTTGAATCAATGATTCGATTGTATTCAGCGACTAGCGCATTCGCCTCAGTATTCAGTGCACTTCGTTGCTTAGCCGAATATGTTCCATTCGCGGCCTGCTCGGCTAGTTCACTGATTCGGTTTACTATTGTGGACAAGCTTTGAAGTGCTCCATCAGCAATATTGAGCATACTGATACCGTCATTAAGATTTCGAACACCTTGCGTATAGACACGGGCACCAAATTTAAGAGATTCAGCAATCGCAAGACCTGCCGCATCGTCAGATGCATTGTTAATGCGCATTCCCGAGGTAAGACGCTCTGAAGCCTTGCCCAAGGCGGAGGAGCTCTCCTGCACCTGGCGGAGTGCCTTCAACGACTCGAGATTTGTATTAATCTTAATACTCAATTGCCAAATCCGTAATTTCAGGACTTGCGTCGACGAATTTCGACATAAGTTCCCGTGCGCCGGATACACCGGCCCATTTTCGGATTCGACAAAAATTGAATATGACTAAAGGGTTACCTGTATAGGCATACCCTTTGATGAATATTTGAGAATAACTTCAGTATGCTAGGAGTAAGAGCAGACGCTCTAATGTATTCCGATACTTAAGCAAAATTTAATCAGTCATAAGATAATCACGTAAGAATGATAAATTCTCTAGATACTTATATTACTAAGTCGGAGTCGACTTAAAATGGAAATAGCTTTCTAATTTGGCGCTAAATTAGTCAGAACAGAACAATTAAAACAGTAATCGTGGCCGCGCTGAATGTTACTAAGCTACGGCTTTATCGTTTTCGTTTGCCCTTCTGCTTTTCGGCATGATGGCGCTCTGAGCCATCACTGCGCCTCGGTCCGACTTCATAACGGGCGAACTTGACTAATTCAGTTGGAGCAAATGTATAAAGCGTTTGAATCGACGGACGAAGTTCGGCAAGATGTGCAAGAGCTTTGCTCGCTTTATCATACTCGCGGAAGCCTTGAAATCTTCTCGGATCGAATATATCAGGTGGCCTGATGAATGTTCCCGGTCGTTTCGATTCGACGTAAGCAGAGGCAATCAGGAGGTCATTCACCGATTGGCGGGCCTGCTCACGTCGCCGCTCCTTCAGACCGTCGATAATACTTCGGGCTCGTTCGATTTCGTCCCTTTTTTCCGCTGAGATGATGGTGAACAGACTTCCCGTCTCATGAATAAATCTGCTCAGGTCCCGTAATTCCTTGATGCCGCTTTCGCGCTGTATCTCACCAGACTGAAGGCGGAGATACTCCATATGAAGGGTAAACTCATGATCGCTTCGAACCCTGCGAAGATGAGGATTGGAGGCCTCAAGGGCAAATATTCGGCTCATGGTGTGGCTTGTTGAAGAATTGCTGGATTCGATGATCCTCCAGGCATCTTCAAATCGATCTGCCCCGAGGTCGGTAAAGAATCTTTCCAGAACCGGAGAATTTAACCTGCCTTCAAGAAGAGAGTCCGAAGGGTCCTTAGTGGCTGCCACTACCAGCGCACGGACAAAATCTTCAGCGGTGAGATTTTTGACATCGGGAGCGAGTTGCTTCTCACACCAATGCATAAAGCGGCTGGTTGCCTGAGCATTTTCGCTTTCCGCGAGAAAGCCTTGAATGCTCATAATTCGGTGAGCATAGAGGTCCCAGTATTGTCCGGGTCTTTCAAAGAGCAGGCGCATATTTGTCTGAAGATAATCGTGCGCGAGAAATGCTCCTATCTTCTGGAGGTGAAGGGCGTTCTTTACGATCTGAAGACCGCTCGACACCAGCAAGCTCTCCTCAATCAGATTGATTTCGCTATGTATCATCC
>CAYTAW010000084.1:0-10538 GCA_964435675.1 uncultured Bdellovibrionales bacterium | reverse complement strand
CCTTAACCTCTTTCTGCTTGCCGTGATCGATGCGCTCTGATCCGGCAGCGCACTCTTCGAGCAGTGTAATGACCGTGCGCAGCCGTTCGGGAATAATAGAATCCTCGCCGTTCAAACGCTGCGCGATGAATTCGACGGTCTCGCGCTCGAGCGCCCGTTTCTCGCGGCGAATAACTTCGACGCGCTTTAGTTCCTCGACAACCTCCGTGCCGCGTGGAATGAAGCCGAACTTATCGCGCTTAAAGAAGATCTTATCGGCAAGTATTGCCAATCGCAGCGCGGTGTACTGGGTCAGCGTCGGTTTGGAAAAGAGTAGTTCGCTCAGCTCCCGTTCGCTCCACTCTCTCGATTGCTCACGCGCGACGCCCCAGAGTTCTTCAACGTTGATTGTGGGGGCCTCTTTCTCGGCGTCCTTCCGCAATTTCTGTAAGAAAGCGCTCTGTTGTTCGCGGGAGGACGCATGGCTATCCATTTTCCCCGGGAGCTTGTGCATGCGCACGGCGGTTAACTCGACATCGCGCCCTCGTTCGCTAAATACACGGAAGCGATCTTTCTTCTGTTCGATTACTGATCCGATCAGGATGCACTGTTCGTTCTCGAACATGACAAGATCGGAGGGCAAAAGCGCCTGTTCGCCGGAGGTTCGGTTAATTCCCTTCAGGGGTAGAGTCATATACGTAAATAGCCGGCTATCTGACGGAGGCGAGCGCGCCGTTCGACTGGGCGACACGCTCGGAGATTATCTTTAGTGTCTCAGTCGCTGAGGCGTCCTGCGAAATGCCGCCAAAAATTCCCCGCGAAGAGTTCACTAATATACCATTACCACGAGCAGCGCGTGCTTGGGAAATGTCCTCTGCGCTCCCGCCTTGCGCTCCGTAGCCCGGTATGAGAAAGAGCGACTCCGGCATACGTTCACGCAATCGCCGCAGTTCAGTCGGGTGCGTGGCGCCGACCACGGCGCCGAGCCCTGATAGGCCGCAGGCTCCTTTGAGCCTCTCGCTATTCTTTGCGATCCATCCCGCCACAGTTGCGCTAATATCGCACTTCGATCTCGAATCGATAACGGCTTGCAGATCTCCCGAGCCGGGATTTGAAGTCCGGGCAAGAATGAAAATCCCCGCTCCGCACTCGGCGGCGCGTGTCACGAACGGTTCGAGCGTGTCAAAGCCGAGAAAGGGATTTACCGTCAGCGCATCGGCAAAAAGCCCCTCTACTCTTTTCCCCGCGGCGCTGCGTGGACCGAAAAATGCCGCGGCATACGCGGCGGCGGTGCTGCCGATATCACCACGCTTGGCGTCGGCGATTACCAATATGCCGTGCTTTCTGCCCCATGCCGATATCTCTTGGTATGCGCGTAATCCGCCGATGCCGTACTGTTCGAAAAATGCCAGATTTGGCTTGATCGCTGCGATTGTGTGCCCGATTGCCTCGAGCGCAGGGAGATAAAAGCTGGTCAGTGCGCGCCGGAAGAAGTCCTCATCATTTGACGCTGTGCGCTGCGCCTCAGCGCGGAATATTTCAGGCATCAAATCGATATCAGGATCGATTCCCGCTACCAATACGCTCTGATTTTTATCGATGGCCTTGCTGACACGGTCGCTAAATGGTTCCATTGCTCTATCCTCAGTTACGGCAGCGCAAGCGGTGGCGCGGCCAAGGCGTTTTTCCCCACCACTTCGGCGAGTATTAGAAAGGGATCTTTATTTTCCTCTTCGCTGCGCGCGGCAATATCGCGCAATTCTCCGATAAAGCGCTGCCAGTCGCCTGAGCCGTTATCCCATAACTGTTTAAAGAGATCGAGCTTCGAGTAATACAGCTGCAGCTGCATCAGCTCGGCATTATGCGCTTTTTTAAGAAATTTAAGTTGCGGGATTTTTTGGCGCAGCGGATCGATATGCTTTTTGAATACCGCTTCGCGCAATTCGATCTTGCGCTCGCGGGATTCGGACGATCGGTAAAGCTCGGTCAATTCAGGAATCAGCGCGCCAAGCGTGCGCGAAACTTCATAACCGTTTTCAGCGGTTTTTCGCGCTTGTTCTGCGTCTCCGCGCGAGCGCTCTTTACACTGAGCATCGCTGCTCTGACACTGCGCGGTGCGCGCCTCAAAATAGGTCACCGCGCCTTGATTGCCGACAAAATTTGCGGCACTTTCGTTAAACGCCACATAATTTGGTACCCAGAGTGTCGTGTGAAGTATTTCGTGCAAAACGGTTCCGGCGACGTGCGCATCTTGATTGCGCAGCATCGGTGTCATAACCGGATCGTCGAACCATCCGAGAGTGCTAAAGGCTTCAGTGCCGCGAACGAGGGTCTCATATCCCTGATCGTTCAGGCTTTGCGCGGCGCATTTTGCGGCTTCAGGAGTAAAATATCCTTTGTAGGGAACACTTCCTACGAAAGGAAACCACCATGTATAAAAGGTGAAAGAGTCCGGCTTCGCCGCTAGTACGATCCATGCCAGGGTATCGCGATCAAGAGCTGAATAGCTCTGGAAAGACCCCTTGGGAGAAAGCGCCATGTGCTGGGAAAAGTCGCGTACATCGGTGACAAGTGCGAGTTTTCGTGTAATTTCGGGCGATGTTTCTGGATCCTGAACCACGCTTTCAATCGAGCGGCGGTGCAGTAGGATTTCAGACTGGGTCATCCCGGCCTGAATCACGTAGAATGGATTGCAGCCGCCGACCGAGAGCGCGACCAGCACACAAATTACAACTGCGATTTTCATCCAGGTCCTCAAAAGTAGAAGTTCTTTACTATTTGCATTAGCACGAGGGCGAGTAACCCCGCTCCCACATCATCAAGCATTACGCCCCAGGTGCCGGGAAGCTTCTGCAGGGAGTTGATTGGGCCTGGTTTCAGAACATCAAAAAGGCGAAATAGTAAAAAGCTGATCAGCACATACATGGGTGACGAGGGGACGCCATTGAGCAGGGTAATCATCATTCCGCTCCATTCATCTATTACCACAACGCCCGGATCTCCCTCTTTACGCGATATGATCTTCTTGTTGAGATCGGACTTAAGAAAGCGATCGGTAGAATATATTCCGGCGGCGGTGACGAGAACGATAACCGAAAGCTGTGCGGCTACTGTGTCGAGCAGTCCAGTTGCCGCAAGTAAGCACCATGCGATGGCGGCGGCGAGTGACCCAGTTGTCCCTGATGCAAAGGGAGAGAGCCCGCTGTAGCACCCGCTCGCGATCAAGGCGTGTGGAGAAGTAAAGTCGCGCAATTTCTGGCGCAATGGGTAATCTGTTTTTGGTTGCATCTTCAAGAGATATAAAATTGTTTGTTGACTTTGGCCAGCGCACTTTGCTAAGTTCTCGCTTACTACAAGTAGCTTAAAGTCCGGATTACTGGGCGGCGTCCGGAAAGCTGGAGTTCGAGAGTTGGTGTTCCAAAGTCTGATTCTCGGCGTGTGCAGGTGGGCGGATAGCAGTAGGCAGTTCGTAAGGTAACTAATGGAAAATACAGAGGAAGGGACCCAGGACAGCGAGCGCGGCGGTCTGGTAACCGCTCGTGGTACGGGTGATGGTCTAGTAATTAGGCTCGATGGCAGCGTCGATCCGCTTGAGCTGCACGAATCGCTCTCCGAGTTCATGACATCGCGCAAGTCGTTTCTGGAAGGAAATGAGGTGGCGTTGGAGTGGGTTGGCTCGATGCCCGACCAGGCGATGGTAGATTCTCTTTCGGCGTTTCTCTCTCGTGAGTTTTCGATCACCGTTCGTGAATCGCGGTTTCGCGATCTCAAGCGCGCGGGGGAGTCTGAAGCGAAGAGTGGAGAGTCCGCTTCTCCGATTCTTTCGGTTCGCAGCTTCCGCGAGGGGCGGGCTCGTAAGGGCGACGAAGATCGCGCGCTCGATAGGCCTAATCGTTTCTCGCGCGATCGCTCCATGTCATCGGGGGCAGGGTCTTCGAATGCGGATTATTTTAGCGATGAGGTTCCTACTTTTGGACAACGTGATCTTTCGAGCCGTTCGGGCGGCTTGCGTACGGACGGAGGAGGTCCAAAACGGGTTAGTTTATTTGATGGTATCGACGTTATGAATATTCCGAGCGATGAAGGTGAAGGGCAGTCCCGTTACGGCAGCGATGTTGGGCGGAGCGACTCGGCGCGTGAGCGTTCGAAGAGCATGCTAAATCCGCTTCTTTGGGATGATCCTGATGCTCGCGTCGTGAATATGACGCTGCGTTCGGGGCAACGCATCGAAAGTGATCATTCGATTATAGTGCGCGGCGACGTCAATTCCGGCGCTGAAGTAATAGCTGGGGGTGATATCATTATCCTCGGTACGTTGCGCGGGATAGCGCATGCGGGAGCCTTCGATGATACCGGCGGCGGCCGATCAATTATCGCCCTATCTCTTCAACCGACTCAGCTTCGTATCGGTTCTCTTATTTCCAGAGGAAAAAGCGACTCTTCTGGCGCGGATGCGGGGCAAGGGATCGAGATTGCGCGTATTGAAGGCAATATTATTGTCGTTGAGCCATATCAGGTGCGCGGGGGCTCGCGCCGCTAGTTCCAATATCATTTTTTAGTTTAGTTGAGAGTGGAGAAGGATCAGATGAATTCGAAAAATGGTGCACCAGGCAGCAAGGGCGGAGAGGTTATCGTCGTCACGTCGGGAAAAGGCGGCGTGGGTAAGACGACCACGACGGCAAGCATCGGTTCGGCGTTGGCGTTGAAGGGGAAACGCACGCTGGTGATTGATGCCGACATCGGATTGCGTAATCTGGACGTGATTCTAGGCCTTGAGAACCGAATCGTTTTTAACTTGGTAGACGTCGCCAAGAACGTCTGTAAGCCATCGCAAGCTATTATTAAATCGAAAAAATCGAACAACCTTTATCTCTTGCCCGCATCACAGACGGACGACAAGGACGTTGTTAACGAGGACGAGGTGCGATTTGTCCTTGACCAGTTCCGCCGCGAGTTTAACTATATCATCGTGGATTCTCCCGCTGGAATCGAGCAGGGTTTCCGCAACGCGTGCGCCGGCGCAGATCGCGCAGTCGTCGTAACGACCCCGGAAGTTCCGGCTATTCGCGACGCTGACCGTGTGGTCGGTATTCTCTCGTCGCAAAACATCGAGCCGATGCTGCTTATTAACCGCATCGATTTCGATATGGTGAAGAGAGGTGACATGCTTTCGGTAGCCGATGTCCAGGACATTTTGGGCATTGATTTGATTGGTGTGGTAGAGCGCGATGAAAATATCATTGTGGCGGCCAACTGCGGCGAGCCGGTGGTATTTAATCAAAAGTCCAAGGCGGGGCAGGCGTTTAACCGCATTGCGTCGAGAATTTGCGGTGAAAATATTCCAATTCCGAATTTTAAGCCGAAGGGATTGTGGGAAAAAATCGGTACGGCACTGAGAAGCTAGAATTGGTTAAGCTAAGAGAAGAGGATTTTTTGTTTCGATCGACGTTATTAATGTCTAGTCGTTTTGAATGGAGTGGGCCGTGTTTGCAGAACTAAGAGAGCGTTTTTTCGGTAATGGAAGACTAGGTGCGGCCAAACAGAGCAAATCGATGGCCAAGAGCCGTCTTCATTTCGTGCTCGTTCAGGACAGATCTGGACTTACCACTGACGATATGGCGGCATTCAAGCAGGAGTTGGTCGAAGTCATCTCGCGCTACTTTGTAATTGATGAAAGTGGCTTTGATGTTAACTACAAGCGTGATTCTGACACTTCGACGCTGCTGATTAACTCTCCGGTGGTCGTGCGCCGCCAAGATGCCGTCGGGCACTCCGTCGGAGCCCGCAGTCGTTCAACCCGCGAAGCCGCAAACGAAACGAAATAAGTTTTTCTTAGCATTGCCTCTTAGCACTGATTTTTAGCAGCGAACTGGATTGCTAGTGTAACGAGTTGTCGGTTCGGCTCGTAGGCGCTTTCTGCGATTACTGCTTCGCCTGACGGAGCCTAATCGGATCTAATTTAAAACATCCGGTATCTCAACCGTTTGCATCGCGTCTTTTTCAAGCTTTTTGTGCTTCGGCGATTTTGGTCCGTATCCCATCAAGGCGCGCAGCGCGTCGGCTTGCAGCCCTTCGATTGTTGCCGGAGAGACCTCCTCACGCTGGGCAACTTTCTGACATGAGCGCCCGTTGCATCCCAGAATTCCGAATAGTGATTGGATTAGAAATTGTGAAGTTAGGTCTAAGCGCTTTAAAGCTGACCGGAGTCGCTCTTCAATCTTGGATTGCTCTGTAAAGTTCCCCTCAGACATGCCGTAGATTCGATTTTATGGCTTTGCGATGATAATATAACGCCTGCTAAGCCAACACAATAGTCTTGGAACACTTATTTAGGGGGATTTTGTAAAACGACTTATTTCATTAAGTCTGTTCATGTTATATGGTCATTCAAGTAGTTTAAAGTTAGCTATTCCACCTCTATAAAATAGATTGCCCGCACAGACTTAATGTAACAAGCAGTGCGCTGGAATGGCGTGCCATAGCAGTAGTATAGGAAACTTATGCGCGTAACCCGGCTCGAAATCTTTGGCTTTAAATCCTTTATGGATCGCTTGATAGTTCCGCTCGAGGGGGGGATTACGGGTGTCGTTGGCCCAAACGGCTGCGGTAAGTCAAATATTGTTGATGCGCTCCGTTGGGTGCTCGGTGAATCCCGAGCGAGTAATCTGCGCGGCGACGTGCTCGAAGACATTATTTTCAGCGGCACGGAAAAGCTCCGTCCTTTGGGGCTGGCTGAAGTTTCAATTAGTCTGCGCGCCTCCGGCAAGGATTTTTTCAGCGACTTAGTCGATTCTTTCAAGAGTGCGGAGATCTTTCCGGCGGCAGAAGAGGCGATTGAGAATGCCGAAGCCGTAAATGCGGCGGCGGAACAGATCGGCGAGAAGATGGAGAGTGCCGATGAGGTGTCGGATGGGGGATCTCCCGTTTCCAATCGTCCGCAGCTGAAAGTCATCTCGGGAAAACTCGATCAACAGGAAAACAGCGGCGTGGAAGCCGCGTCCGAAAAGATCGAGACCGAATCTGCCGGCTCGGTGGGCGAAATTGAGTCGGCCGAAGTAGTCGCAAATGCAGAAGAAGGGGTTGCGCAGGCAGAGACAAAGCCGGAGCCGGCCCCATTTCTTTCCCGGTACGCCTGGCTTTCGGGAACGCAGGACGTACAAGTTACGCGACGAATTTATCGCAGCGGTGAATCGGAATTTTTCATCAACCGCGTTCCCTGCCGTCTCCGTGATTTGAAAGAATTTTTCCGAGTTGTCGGTCTCGGCGCGCGCGCTCATTCGATTGTCGCCCAGGGCGAAGTTTCGCGCATGATCAGCGCGAAGCCCGAAGACCGCCGGGTTATGTTCGAAGAGGCGGCCGGTGTTCTGGGTTTTAAGGATAAAATTGCGGCGGCAAATCGACGTCTTGAAGAGACCGGAATCAATATTTCGCGGCTCGAGGACATCATCAAGGAAGTAACCAAGCAGGTAGGCTCGCTGCGTCGCCAAGCGCAACGCGCGCAAATGAGGCAAGAACTCAAGCAGCGCATTGCGGAACTTGACGCTCGGCTCTTCAGTGAAAATGAACGTGAGCTGGTGGCTCGTAAATCTCAATTGAGCGGGAAGTTAACTGAGCAGCGCACACAAGAGGATTCGGTAAGTGCTGAATTGCAGAAAAAGCAGGCAGAGGAACAGCAGGCGCGAGCCGATATGATGGGTGTCGATGTCGAGGGCGACCAATTGCGATCGCGTATCGATGCGATTCGTGAGGAGTTAAATTCACGGCTGCGAGCCCGTTCAAGCCTCAACTCCCGCTTAAATGAACTCAAAGCGTTCGTCGTTTCGCGTAATGCGGAGATGGAGCGCGTTCGTGAGCGATTGGCGACACTCGAACAACGCACGGCGGCAAACGTTCAAGAACTATCCGCGCTCGAAGAAAAAGAGCGTGAGCTGGTGAGCGCGCTGCAAAATTTGGAGAATGCGTCGCAAGATGACGTGCAAAATGCGAATCGACTACTCGAAGATCTGCGCCGCTCATTAAAGGCGCAAGAAGAACAAATTCGCCAGGCGCGCGAACGGCTCGTGGCGATCGATTCACGCGCGCGCGCGCTGGAAGAACAGCTGGTAACACTCTCCCCGGCTGAGCAGCTCAAGCGTACGCTTGGCGCTGATGCGATGGCGCAGTTTGCCACGGGCGCAACGCTCTTTGCCGACGGAATCGTCGTGCCTCAAGAACTCGAGAAGGCCGTCCAGGCGGTGCTCGGTGAGCGCGCCGCTTTCCTCGTTGCCCCAGACCCGTATCAAATTGCGGCGCGTTTCTCCGCAGTGGTCACGAAGAATCAAAATCCGCAGAACGCAAAATTGGGGATCGGCGTGCTCCGATCTGGAGGAAGTTCCGACGCAGCGTCGGAGAGCGGCGACGCTGCTATCCCGGGAACACCCGTGTTGTCGGCGATTACCGTAAAAGATCACTGTCGCGACGCGGCGCAGCTATTGCTGGGCAACGTCTATGCCGTTGATTCGCTCGAGACCGCGATTACCTATTTTGAATCTGAGCGTAGGGCCGGGCGCGCGAGCAACGCGCGTTTGGTAACGCCGGATGGCGAGATTGTCAGCAATCTGAGTTTCCTCAGTTTCCGCAATGATGGCGGATTGATTCCAATGAAGAATCGCATCGCTGAGCTACGCGGCGAGGGGTCGCAACTTGAGGCGCATTTGGCGCATCTGCAGAAAGAGCGTGAGAATTTAACTGCCGCCGCGCAGAAAGCTGAGAGCGAGCGCGATCAAGCGCTGGCCCGTGCGGCCGAGCGTCAGAAGCAGGCGCGCGAAATTGGTAACCAGCTCGGCGAGGTGCGTGGACGGTACCAGTCGGAGCGTCGTATTCGCGAGCAGAGCGCTCAGGATTCACAAAAATTACATCAGCAGCTAATTGAGTCTGAGCGCACGATTGCCGAGTACCATGAGCAGGAGAAGGACGTGCTCTTGCGCATCGAGCAGCTCGTGCCGCAGGGGGAAGTCGAACTGCAAGACGAACTGAAGGTTCTGCTCGCTCAGCAAACCGAGTTAGATGGTAAGCGAGGTCAAGGTCGGCGCGCAGCGGCGTTGGCGGCTTCAGCCGTCGAATCGCTGCGTCGGCAGCTCGATCAATTCCGATCCGCAATCTCGCACGTTGAAATGGATCTGCAGAAAGTGGTTCTTGAAGAGCAGCACATTGCACAGCGTTTCGTCGAAGAATACGGCACTGACGTTCTTAACCGGATCCGCGAGCAATCTGAATCAGCGGAAGCAATTGAACCGAAAGAGGTCGCTGCGATGCGCGAAGAGGTGCTTGGGATTCGCAACCGCATCGCGCGCGAAGGCGATGTCGATCCGACCTCGATCGAGCGATTCGAAGAAGAGAGTAAGCGGCTTGATGAATTGACCTCGCAGCGCAGCGATCTTGAGCAAGCCGCGCAGACCTTGGCGATGACTATTGAGCGTCTCTCAGAAACGTCACGCCAGCTCTTCCTCAGAACTTTTGAGGGCGTTCGCGCCAACTTCGAAAAGCTTATCCCTCGCCTCTTTGGAGGTGGAAAAGGTGAATTGACTCTGAGCGATCCGGAAAATCCGCTGCAGTCAGGCGTCGAAGTCATGGTACGTCCGCCAGGGAAAAAACCGAACAGCATCGAGCTACTTTCGGGCGGAGAAAAAGCGCTCTGCGCCACGGCGTTAATCTTCTCGATGTTCCTCGAACGTCCGAGTCCGCTCTGCGTGCTTGACGAAGTTGATGCGCCGCTCGATGAAGCGAATTTGGTGCGGTATATCTCTATGGTGCGCGAAATGAGCGACAAAACTCAGTTTATTATGATTACACATAATAAGCAGAGCATGGCTAATGCCGACCGGCTGGTCGGCGTCACGATGCAGGAACCGGGTGCGTCAAAGATTTTGACGGTTTCGCTCGATGAAGCCTATAGTCAGGTAGCCTAATATTTTAGGAGCAGCCCATGTTGGAAAGATTATACGGCTACCTCGCCGAGGTTTCCCGTCTCTACGGTACCGGGGATACGGCATCTGACGTGGTGGGCGCAACGCTCGTTATTTCCTTCATCGCATTAATGATCGGCTTGATATCTTATCGCCGCGAGCGCTCGGTGCAAACCGGTCCTAGCGTTGAACGTATGGCGAGCATGAGCGGCAAATTGGAAAAACTTGAGCGTACGCTCAACGAGTTCCGCTCTGAAATGATGCGCAATGCAGAGTTGTCGCGCGGCAGCATGGAATTCGCCAAAGAAGAATTAGTGCAGATTCGCGACCTGTTATTGGAGTTGGTGGGTCGCCAGGGCGGCGGCTCATCCGGCTCGGGCGGCAGCCGTACTCCATCATCGAGTGGCGGCTCATCCGGTGGCGGCCAGAATTTTTCGAGCGCTTCAGCCGCAGCTCCCTCGGCAAGTGGTCAATCCGCCACCGTAAATTCTGGACCCGGAACCACCGAGATTTCCCCACAAGAAGTTCAGACACTTTTCGAAGAGGTCGAGGAAGAGGAGAGTGAGGCCAAAGCCGAGCAGCAGCAAGAGTCCCCGGCGTCTGAGGGGTCTATAT
>CAYTAW010000083.1:5968-10629 GCA_964435675.1 uncultured Bdellovibrionales bacterium | reverse complement strand
CAATATCCCCACTAATGCAGGTACGTATTCAATGAAACGCAATCCATTTCTCTTCGTGGTCTTGACGCTGATAATCGTCGGCGCCCTCTTCTTCCGCTACATGGCTCCTGAGCGTTCGACGCAGCTAATCGAGGTCGCCGCCCATGTGCAGCGCTCCGCCGTGCAAGCAGTAACCGCCGCGGTTGCGTCGGTAACCGCAACCCAGCCTAAGAAAGACGGCGCGGCTCTTGATGCTGAGAATGCACGGTTGATCGAGGAGCAGCAGAAGCTTGCTCGGATAATTGAGAATGATCTGGCTGATGGTGAAGAGCGTGATCTCAAGGAAGTTGAATTAGAGGTAGTCGAGCGGATTCCTGCCGAGAACGGTGAGATCGACCAGGCAGTCGAGCGAGCAAACGCGCTGCTAAAGAATGCAATGCAGGCCGCTAAAGAAGCCCGTGAGCAGATCGCCATCGCGCAGAAAGAGCTCGACAGTCTCAGCGAAGCGCGCGCGCGCTTGAATCCAAATGCAATCGCAAAATCAGCGCCGACGTCGAAGGAGCGCGGCGCGGTTCAGGCGCCGCCGCAAGCCGAGAAAGCGGAGAAAGGCGCGATTCCGGTTCGCATCGAGTCGCACGCCCCGGCAACTGAAATCGAGCGCATTCTCGCTGACAGCACGATTCGATTCGACTGGACCAAGTCAGCGTTAAGCGACGACGCGGTGATGAAAATTAATCAGGTTACAGAGCTGATGAGAAAAAATCCGGAAATTTCAGTGCGCATAATCGGGCATACCGATTCAAACGGCAAAGAAGAACTTAATTCATGGTTGGGCTTAATTCGCGCGCGCCGTGTGCGTCAGCAGTTGATTGCGCGCAAGATCGACCCTAAGCGCCTCTCGGTATCTTCGCGCGGGTCTAAAGATCCAGTTGAATCAAACGACACTCCGATGGGACGGTGGAAGAATCGCCGCGTGGAATTCGCGCTCTCGGAAAAATAATATCGATTATCAGCGGAAGAGAATCTCTTTATACTTCTCGGCCGCGCGCTCCCAGCTCAGCTCGGCCACGCTTTTTTTCGCCGCGGCCGTCAGGGATTGGCAAACTGCTGCGTCATTAAGGGTGTGCGCTAAGCGTTGTGCAGCGCCCCGCATATCGCCCTGGCTGAACAGCAACCCATTCTCTTCATCCGCGACTATTTCTTGGTGCGCCGCAATGCGCGAGAGCGCAGTGACCTTGCCGGCGGCGAGCGCTTCGAGTACGGCATTTGGCCGACCCTCGAATTCAGAAGCGGATACATAGGCGCGCGCATGTGCCATTAGATAGGCGGCGCGCTCGGGCGAAACGGCGCCTTGGAATAATACGCGTTCTTTTACTCCGAGCTCAGCGGCGCGATTCATAAGTCGGCGATGTTCATCTTGATTGTCGAGTCGGCCGCATATGACGAGCGTATAGCTCTGAAGTTCGGTCGCTGCAATCAGTTCACACAGAAGATCGATTCGCTTGCGCGGAATTACCGTGCCGACAAAAAGCAGAAAATTTTCGGCCGGAAGCGGCGCGGGAGCCGGTTCCACGGTGCCGCGTTCGACGCCATTCTCGATAAGCACGACGCGCCCTGCGGGTACTCCGGACATCTTTTTCAACTCTGATTCAAACGAGCGACTGACGGTAATAATTGCTGCGGCGCGTCGCAGCGCAGGCAGAAGCAGCAGGCGCAGTGGAAGAATTTTCAAGAGCCGGAAATCTTCACCGCGAATAGTGATTGTATAGGGGGCGCCGTTTGCGAGCGCTGCGAACCATGCCGCGAGGCCCGCAAAGATCCATTGCGCACAGATAACCGGTTGCTGGTCGCCCACGGGGCGCATGGCGGCCCGCGTCATCGCGGCAAGCAGGGTTGGAATCTGTAGCAGGCGCAGCGGAGATTTTTTAATATTGGGAACGATGCCCGCACCAAACGCCAGCGCACCGCGGGCAAAAATGCCGTAGGATACGCGCTGGATGGAAAAGCGCTCTGCCGTGTTCAGCGATTCGGTTTCTACGTCGCGCGGAACGATTACCGTGCCGTCACATCCGCTGCGCGAAAGCGCGCACGCGAGACGATAGATAAAAATGCCCGCGTCATCTCCTTCGAAACGGGGAAAGGACGTGGTGAGAATCAGTATCGGCCGCTTCATTCATTCACAACGCCCCAGAGAGAGAAGCCGCGCTCTTCGTGTACGAATTTGAGACGCTCGTTGACGAAATTTGTCCATACCGCGCGTTCGTTTGGATCGAGCTGCTCGAGCACAAACTGCTGCGCGCGCATAGAATCGCTCAAAATAAAATCAATCTGCGCGTCCCTAAAATACTGAACAAGCGGCTGGCCAGTTCGCTGCGAGGAGCGAATCCACGAGACGAGCACGCTCGCGGAATAGTGGCCGCCCGAGAACGTTTGCGGCTTGAAAAGCGCAAAGCGGTTCCCGGTGAATAGGAGGTAGATCTTTTGATCGGTAGCCACATTCTGATTGATGTATTCAACCATTGGATATTCTGGAATGCGGTCGCGCAAGTAGTCTTCGCGATTAATGTCTCCCAATAGATACGCGCCGAGCTGTTCTCGCCGTGTTTTCTCATAGGCGTATTCACCGAAGATAAATAGGTGCGCGCACAGCGCGGCGCCGGCCACGGCGCGCAGCGCTCGTCCGTCGATAAGCGCGGCGTGAATTCCGCGCGCGGCGACGAATATCAGCGGCGCGAATACCGGAGCCAAATAGCGCACGCGCAGGGGGTTAAGAAAGATGCTCAACGCGAGGTAAAAAAACGCAACGCCGAAAGAATATGAAAAGAGCCTTTTTTTCTCGAAAAACAAAAATCCGAAAAAACTGAGCGCGAGCAGCGGTGAGAGCACGCCGTCAAAGCGTGCTGGCTGATCATCTCTGCCCTCGAAAAAAATTCGGAGCGGCAAGAACGCAATTTCGATCGGCGACTCTTGGTAGATCAGATGGCGCTGTTCGAGCGGTTTTAGATTCGGAAGTCCGGCTGGTCGCTCGATTGATGGCTTGAATACATTACTGTAGAGCGGATAAATCGGATTATTTGTCAGCGCGTAATTGCGCATGAGCCACGGAGAATAGATGGCAAGGGCGACCACGGCAACTAAGATCCCCGACTTAACAGATTCGCGTGAATTTTCGCGAGCTTTAACCAGCGTGAAAATGAGCACTGATGATAGAGCGAACGGCAGCGCGTTGTACTTCGAGCCGAGCGCGAGTCCGAGCGCAATCGCGCCAAGAACGAGCGCTGAATTATACGAGGTTCCACGCTCCTCGGCGGACAGTAGGGCCGACAAAAAGTAAAAGAATGCGACCGCGCTAAAGAGCGCCAGCCCACAGTCGACGATTGGCAGCGAGCTTAAACGGAAGACAATCGGGGTGGTGGCTGCGACAAAGAACGCGAGCGCGCCCGTATCTCTGCTCTTTAAAATGTGGGTCGTGCCGGTAGCGATGGTGATGCAAAAAAGTGCGCCGAAGATCCAGTGATAGGCGGGAACGCACGATTCAAGACCAACGCTCATAAGGCCGGTAAAGCCTAAATTGATCAGCATCGGATAAAAGGACCACTCGTGCCAGCTCGGCGATGAGATTATCCCCTGTTCTAACCACCAGCGTGGCACGGCAAGGTGGTGGATCAGCGCATCACGGAACGTCACCGGCAGACGCGTCTCAAGTAGCGAGACGAAAAGTGCCGCGGAACCAATAATGACACCAACCCGGGCAATTCTCCCGCTGCCTTGAAACAGACCGAGATAGTTTTTTAGCGCAAACGCGATAGAGCCGGCGAGAAGAATCAAATGAAAGAGGAATACGGTTAGGAAAACGGGAGACTTGGTACCGATGTACGCGCCGACCGGAAGCAGCAGCAGGAGCGCTAGACCGGCGGCGATTATCGATTGAAAGAGTTTATTTACGGACATTATCAATAATAGGGATTGGATTCCGATTATCGTCTACGGCGACCATAACTACTTCGGCAGAAGTCACCGTAATACGCTGCAGGAAGTCTACTCCCCGTACTGCTTCAACTTCAACCAGAATAGTGACTGAGGTTTTTCCAATTTTTGATGTGGTCGTATAGAAACTGACCGCGTCGCCGACAAATACAGGAGCGATAAAAACCACTTCCCGCATCACCTTCGTAACGTAACGTTTCGGCGCAATAGAGCGCGCGTGTTGACCGGCTGCAAGGTCGATAAGGGCGAGAATGCGGCCGCCGAATATTGTGCCGAGGGGATTGGTATCGGCCGGCATCATGACCGTGCGCATGGCAGGTTCGCGCGGGCAAATCAGTTCTTTTTTTGCAGGTTTTTTCTTAGTTTTTTTATTCATGAGGATACGCTAACACCGCGTAAACTCAGCGTATAGTCGGAAAATATCTTAGTTGCGACCAGTCTATAGGTAACGAGATCCGAAACTCAGCCATAACTATTTGTGATTGGGTGGCTCCAATACTCTTCTCACAATGACAATTGAGAGGAGTTCGAAGCATGAATCAGCGGGCTAATGATACGGTAGCGCTCTCCGAGGACCAAGCCGACCACGCCGCAAGCCGTGGTTGGGAGTGGATTCTGCAAGCCGGAGGGATTTTGATCGTGATCGTGGTTCTCGTGGGGACGGGATACGCCTTTGGCGCATACCGGAACCGGCA
>CAYTAW010000083.1:0-5958 GCA_964435675.1 uncultured Bdellovibrionales bacterium | reverse complement strand
GAGAAGCCGAAGCCGGAGATCGAAGTTTCGATCGAAGGCGCACGAAGTGAGATCACAGCGCTTCGCGTGGCGCTCGAGAAGGTCGAAACGACACTGAGTGGCGTTTTGACCAAAGCCGGTGAGCTTGAAGCCGAGAGGGACAAGCTCAAGGAGATCGTCGCTCGGGACGAGCAGGCGAGGAAACTCTACGGATCGGCAAAGTAACCTGTTGGAACGTTGACGAGGTTGGGGACGAAATCGGTTTGTCCCCCATGAAGGTACAGCGAAAGAGTATTGAGCCACCCTTTCGCCTTTTATTTTCCTACTTGTTTCTTCACATCTATATAAATTGTTGTAACCACTAGAGCTTTGGATCTAGCAGGCCCTTAGGCTACTCTCGGCCCATATACGTTCATAACGATATGAAGGAAAGTAAGTTTGTCTGATTAAGCGCTAAATGGGTGTGTATATGCCAAATCCTGAAACCAAAAATGAAGCGCGGTATGTGAAGTGGGGTGGTGATTTCGGTGGCAGGGATTCGCAACTCGAGCATTACATGTCGCAAGAAGCGCCCGCCACGAAGCCGGCTGAAGGTGACGTTGCAAAAGAAAAAGGAGATCGATCAGGAGGCGACCTCGGCTCGGCCACTCTTCCATCGGCAGCGGGCCGTGAACTACGTTCGATTCAGCCAGCGCAGCTTGAAGTCAGCGGACCGGTTGCTGAGCTTGCTACGACTGCGTGGCGTTCTGCGTATGGGTCGGCGATTGCCGCTATAGAAACTCTTGAAGTTTTCAAACCGAACAGCGAACAGCTCTCAACGATCAAAGTTAAACTCTCTAATGCGATAACTGCTTTAACGACTAAACATGATGCTACGAAAATCAGCTTAAATCCCGAAACGCTCGAATCGGTTGCAGGAGCCCTTACGGATCTTCGCACAAATTTCACCGGCGGGGGGGCTGGCGACAGTACACCGGCATTTGCCTCGGCTCTTGATAGACTCAGCGCGCACTGTCGCAATCTGCAGTCCGTAGCGTACGCGGCAAACCCCGGCGGAGATATCGTTCTCAAGGTTCCGAAAGAGAGTTTCTCTTCGGCAAAGTATTGGCAGCAAACATTGATCGATCTGGCTCCCCGTGCGGACGCAGAACTGCCACCGGCGCTGCCGAAGAGTGAACCCTCGACGCCCGCCACCGCAACGACGGGTCAAGAAAGCAAGCAGGAATTGAAAGATTCGCCGGCCGCCGCTAGCGCTGAGAGCAAACCGAAGAAGGAAAGTTCCCACCCACCTAAGGAGCTCGGCCCCAGGATGCTCTCTAAATTAAACACGTTTATCGAGGGAACTGCTGAGACACGAGCAAATATCGAGAGTTGGAGGCAGCGGTTAGGTGAGATAAAAGAAGTTCTGACAGACACGCGTCAAAGAATCAGCGAGGCGATGAAGCCCGAGAATGACAAGGGATGGATGGCGGTAGCGCTCCGCTGGATGCCGGCGCCCGTCGCCAATTTAGTTCGGGCCTATAAGGTTTCGGCGGAGCGTACAGAAGTAAAAGAGCGCAAGGCTGAGCAGCGCCAGTTGAAATCGTCAATTTCACGCGCAGACCAAGAGCTCGTTAGATCTTTTCGGGATAAATTTGGGGGCATTGAATTTACGTTGCCAAAGGAGAATCCCGAAAAAATTCCCGGGCTGGCAATTCGCGCGTCGATTCCTGCCGAGAAAGTGGGTAAGCTCCTTTCGTTCGGACGCCTTGCGGACGAAATTGCGGAAAAGCATCCTGATGCGGCAATCGAGATTGACAGGCGAGCGAAGACGATTAGGGTGCATCATGAGAATGGGAATGTTCTCGTATATAAGCACCGTTCTGACGGGAAAGTTAGTCTGTATGCGCGCATGTCTGGCGCGGCGCGGGATGCTGAGCCAGAGTTTATCGGCAGTGTTTGGACGGATGATGTGCAAAGAGCGGTCGATAAGTTCATCCGCAAAGGGGATTTGACCTTCACTAAGAGACATTGGGAAAATCGCGTGATTCCGAGACCCGATTTTCTTGATACGGTTTCGACAGCACCAAAGGCGCGGGCAGCGGAGTTGAAGGCTTCGTTGGCTTCGCATCCTGGCAAATCAATGTCCGCCGCGTAAATCTAATTGTTAATGCTTGAAAGAACGCAGTTGATCTCAAATCAGCTCTGGCGCTCGAGCGTGATGTATTCATGCGCCATGAGCAGCGCCAGCTCTTTCATGAGCTCTTCAAATATTCCTTGTTCAGAGAGCCCCTCGGGCAGGTGATCGGCTAGTTCTGCAGCAAACTCTTCAACGGACAGCGGGGTGTCGTTTTGGTGAGAGCGTTTCAGTATCTCGAAAATAACTTCGCGAACGCGCAGCCAAAAATTGGTGTTTTTTTTATTTCTAGTTCCGACTATAAACGACTGCTCTGCGCGAGAGATGTCCTGAGGCGCTGATCGATTATTTGCATAAAATAATTCACGTGCTGGCAGCACGTCGAAGGGGAGTTCGAGGCACTCGAGATGGGCGGTAACCGTTATTCGCGCGTTCAGAAGTTCGTCAATAACCGTGGATGCTAAACGCTCCAACGGAATAACATCCGATTTGCGCAGCGGTACGACGCTGTCAGCGGCGCGCCGTAAGCGATACGTTGCGGTCTCAAGCTGCGCGATGGCACCGAGATCTGGGCGCAGCGCAAGCAGTGGCGCGCAATCATAGTTTAAATATTCGCAAAAATTTCTTGCGAAATTGAGAGGACTCTGCGACCTCCAGGGACGCACACGGTGCATGCGCTGTGGAATCAACCGTGCCAGAAAGCGCTCGTTATATGCCTCTGCCCAGTGCAGCTTCACTAATTCGAAGGTGATGGGAAAGTGATTTTCCAAGATGCCCTTCTCGCCCTGGAATATGCTGACGGTGTAAATTGAAAACTTCTTTGGATCAATCTTCGCGAGGTCCTCTTGTTCGCTTTCGCTCAGGCCCGGAAATTTCTCCCTGAAGAGCACGGCGCGTTCGCTCAGTTCTTCAGGGAGATGCGGCGCGTCCAAGACAATTTCCCGAATTGCGGAGAGAACGTCGGCGAGCGCCATTATGCTGACACCAATTTTACCGTTTGCTGTTCGAAGCCATAGCGGTGCATTATCTCATCCGCCATGCGCGTTTCCTGAAGTAGCCGCTCGACCGGAGGAAGCGCCTTATCCCATTCAACGAGCACTGATGTCGGGCCTATTTTTTCTATTACCTTTTCAAAGAGCGACCATACCTCGGGTGGAACCGGCGCGTCGTGACTGTCGATCACGTCTCCTTTATTCTCCCAGCCGGCGAGATGAATCTGCCCGACGCGCTCGAGCGGGAGACTGCAAATGAATTCCCATGCGTCGTACCCATGAAACACCGAATTCAGGTGGACATTGGTCACATCGAGCAGTAGCCCGCAGTCAGCGCCCTCGATAATCCGGGTAATAAACTCATTTTCCGGCATTTCGCGATCAGAAACCGTAACGTAGCGGGTTACGTTTTCGAGAAGGAATGGCCGCTCAAGTATCTCCTGGGTTTTCTTGACGCGCGCGACGATATGATCGACCGCTTCCTGGGTGAATGGAAGCGGCATCAAGTCGACCAGGTTGGTGTGATCGACCATGGTGAAGCAGAGATGATCTGAGGTCCAGGGCGCGTCGATTTGTTCGACGAATTTTTTTAGGTTACGGATGTGATTTAGATTGAGTTCATCGGTTGATCCAATCGAGAGATCCACGCCGTGAGGAATAATTTGATAGTGCCTGCGAATTTCGCTTAGGCACTCTTTTACGTAGCCGCCGAAGCCGATAAAATCCTCGGCGATTACTTCGAACCAGCGAAACCCCGGCTTCGTGTCGATAATCTCTTGGAAATGCTCATGCCGTAAGCCGGCACCGCCGCCGAGAGCTGGTAGGTTATAGTTTATCATACGGGTACTGCGGAAAATGTAATGTCAGCGAACGTGACGGGAGGGGAGCGGTCGAGATGCCGGAGCACTCCGCTCTTTCGAGCGGAATGATCCGGAGCGCCCGAGTTTCCGGGCGCGCAAAAGAAAAACTACTTCTTGTGTTCTTCGTGTCCGTCTTTCTTGTGCTCGTCATGACTACCATCGCAGCCTTGCTCGCCTTTGCAGCTCTTATCACCGTCGTGCTTCTCGTGCTCGTTAGCGAGCGTGAGAGCTGGCGCAAGAATAACACCTGTCGATACTACGGATCCAACAGTCAATGCTGCCAAAGTCGTAAAAAGCTTCTTATTCTTCATAACAATACGTTCCTATATAAAGTATAATTACAATGACTTAGGTTTTTGAAACGCAACGTTCCTTAGCCTAGGTCACCGTAAGACGTAAGCGTAAGAGAGAACCTTCACCGTGTAAATTCAGAATTGATGAGCTAGCGGCGGAAATAGCCTCTCGATAAGGGTATAAATTATAGTTTATAGATAGTTAGCGTGGTTTTCCGGCGGCGTGCATGGGCAATAAAGTAGCTAACTTCGTTTTATATATCATTATTGGGATCGCTCTCATTGCCGGACTGTCCTTCTGGTCGCAGCCTCCCTACGATCCGGATCTTGGATGGCACCTTCTTGGCGGATCCTTCGTGATGCGCGAACACCGGGTGCCCACATTCGATTTTATCAACTCATTCAGCACGCGCTGGCACGACTATCATTGGTTAGCGCAAATTGCCATGTTCGGAGTTTTTGAGCGCGGCTCCTACCTTGGCTTAAGCATTGCGCTTGGCGTTGTCAGCGCACTATTTGCCGTGGTGTTAGTTGTTATCGCCGCGCGGCGCGGCTACCTGCGCCGCTCCCCGCTTTTGAGTGTGTCCGCCATACTGCTCACGCTGACAATATTGGCAAAGGTCACCTCGGTCAGGCCGCAAGCGTTGAGCCTCCTCATTCTTTCCCTCGCGCTGCTGCGGCTTTCATCGCCCGCTAAATGCGGGGAAGTTGCGCTCCTTTTCATCTACGCAGTTATCGCCGCCAACATGCATGTGTACTGGCTTTTCGTTCCGGTGCTCTATGCGCTCTATCGCGTCGCACCGGTATGGAGTTCGGCGAGCTCGACTCGAAAGGAACGGGTAGCGGTTCTTTTGGGTCTTTGTGTGCTTTTTTGCGCGGCATTGGTGTCGCCGTACGGAATCTTTTACGGCAAAGACGGATGGATCTTCGAAAACTACGCGCTTCTGTATGACTATCTGATTATGCCGGCTGCGCTTCGTGATACTATCGGGGAATTGAAAAGCTCTTTCGGCGCGGGCGGCATATCCCCCTTGCTTTTGACGTTTGCGGCAGCGGTATTTGCGCGCGGCTATAAAAAAAGCGACCTACGATCGCATCAGGGAGATCTGCTTGCCGCGCTGATTGGCTTTCTCCTTGCAACGCGTGCGACTAAATTTTTGGCGATCTTTGCGCTCTTTAGCTTTCCGTATTTTCTGATCTGTTTAGTGCGCGCCACGAAAGGCTTGCGCACAGCGCGGTTAAAGCCCGGTGCCAAGTATTCGATGGGTATCTTGAGCACGGTGCTGTGCGCAACATTTGTCTACAGCGTGCGGGTGTTTCCGAGCGGCGACTCGGTGGCGAAGGAGCTTGGCGAAGAGCTGCCGATTAAGGCGTGCGAGAATATCGCCGCGCTTCCGCTCGCGCCGTCAAATGGCCGTGATCATGTACGTGTGCTCACCCCCTTTAATTACGGCGGATGGTGTCGGTGGGTGCTGTTTCAAAGAGCGCCCGAGAAAGACCTGCGCGTCACGACCGATGGCCGTACGCAGTGGTTTCCTCCTGATTACTTTATCAAAGCGATCGATCTCTATAATGCGCGTTTTGATTGGCTAGAAACGTTGCGCGCGTGGCGGCCCGACGTGGTGCTTGTACCGCGCGATAAGCCGCTCGCAAATGTGTTATCACTTTCGCCCGAGTTAGTATTCGATCCGCTACTTTTGCAGTGGCGTGAATACGGC
>CAYTAW010000082.1:9719-10643 GCA_964435675.1 uncultured Bdellovibrionales bacterium | reverse complement strand
TCCCGGAAGAATCATCATGTTCATTGGAATCTTGGCGACGAAGCCTTTCGCCGCATCTTCTTCGGCCTTGAGCGGCGAATCGACGCGCCACAGGGGGATGAAAAGGACAGTGAGTGCCGACAGAGCGAGAGTCAAGAACAAACGCATAGGTGCTCCTTAGTTAATGCGACCCGCCAGCAATTGCGCGGTCAAAGACGCCGGCGATCTCTTTTAGGTCGCCCCAAAAGATCCTTTTTTTTGCGGGATCGGCGAGGACATCACGCAAATCGAGGGTCGGAAAAAATAAGTGCCCCCCAGACTCGATCCAACCGCTCTTATTTGAAAGTCCGAATAGTTGCTGAACGTACGCGCCTAATGCAACGATGACGGCGGGGCGGCGGTTTTCTATTTCACGCTTTAGATCTTCCCGCGCCAGCGCGAGCGTTTCACTCAATTCAGCGCCTTTCTTCGGTGCGCGGCGCGCGAACACGAGATGCGCGCGCTCAAGATTCCAGCGCAATCCTTGTGTTACCGCTTTTTTTAAAATTTCTCCCTGCTCGCCCGAAAAACAATCCGATTCTTTTGCCGAATTGTCTGGGAGGTCGGCTACGAAAAGAACAATCGGTTCCGCCTGGCGAGGCGATGTCATATGCGCCTCCTTTGGACCTGGCGTACGGCGCGCCTCAGAGGGCGAGACTGCCTTCGCCTTTTGTGGCGCAATGCTGGCATTCGCGCTCACGCCGAACGGGTACTGCTGCGCAAGAATGCGCTCCGCACGAGAGCTCTGCGCCCAGCGGGACCTCATAGTTTTTTCACCGCGTCGAGAATCTTATTGGCCACGCGGATCTTCGCCGTCGTTGCCACCTCTTCTTGCCGCCCATTGCGATCGATGATCCAGACACGATTAGTATCGCGATCGAGTGACTCTTCTGCGCGGTTTCCGAC
>CAYTAW010000082.1:7986-9709 GCA_964435675.1 uncultured Bdellovibrionales bacterium | reverse complement strand
CCATCACGTCGACCTTCTTCGTCTGCAGCTTTCGCCGCACTTCGGAAATGAGCTCATCGTCTTCACCGGTTTCGACGGCAAAACCGACCAGCACCGGCGCGCGCTTATTCGAGCGGCCGGCGCCGAGCTTGGCGAGAATGTCGATATTTTCAACCAGCGAGAGTGCCGGCGCCTTGCCGCTACGTTTGATTTTCTTCCCCTCGCTCGAAGCTGGTCGGTAGTCAGCGACGGCGGCAGCCATGATAATAACATCAGCCGCTGCGTTGCCGCCCGCAAACTCAGAAAGCGCCGCGTCCATCTCCTCCGCCCGCATAACCGGAATCGTTTCAATCGCGTCCGGAACATCGATTTGAATCGGCCCATGAATCAACGTAACGCGCGCGCCACGGCGGAAGGCTTCGAGCGCGATTGCCACTCCCATCCGTCCCGATGACCGATTGGAAATGAAACGTACAGGATCGATTGGCTCTCGGGTCGGACCCGTGGTGACCACCACATGATTTCCTGCAAAATCCTGATCGGATAGCACGCGCCGAACGTGCATGACAATTTCGGCGGGCTGGGCGAGCCGTCCGCTGCCGTTCCATCCGCAGGCGAGCGCACCCTCTTCGGCATCGACGATCTGGATTCCGCGCCTTTTCAGCGTCTCGATGTTTTCTTGAGTTTTCGGATGCTCAAGCATGTTTACGTTCATCGCCGGCGCAACGATTATCGGCGCGCGGGTCGCTAACGCCACTGCGAGCAGGGGTGTATCGGCCATGCCGTGCGCAAGCTTGGCAATAATGTCCGCGGTCGCGGGCGCGATTAGCAGCACGTCGCTCCAATCGGCGAGCTGGATGTGTCCTATGCCAACCTCTTCTTCCGACCAAAAATCCGTCATCACCGGAGCGCCGGTCACCGACTGCAGCGTCAGCGGTGTGATGAACTCCTGAGCCGATTCGGTCATGATACAGCGCACTTCGTAACCATCAGTGCTCAACAAGCGTGCGATTTCGGCAGCTTTGTAGGCGGCAATTGAGCCGCAAACACCGAGCGCTATGCGGCGCTTCTCCTTACGGTCATTCATCGTATTCCCCCGTTAAAAATGGATTCGTTTTGCGTTCCCGCCCGACGAGCGTATCCGGCCCATGACCGCTCATTACTCGCGTATCATCGGGCAGCGTAAGAATCTTTTCAACAATAGACTTTCGCAACGTATGAAAGTCGCCACCAGGCAAATCGGTGCGTCCGACCGATCCTGCAAATAAGGTATCACCGGCTACTAGGAGCTTTTCTTCGGCTGCGTAGTAACAGAGATGTCCCGGCGAATGTCCGGGTGTGAACAGAACCGAAAAGGCGACACCGTCAAACACGATAGTCTCTCCTCCTTCTAGAAAGCGTGTCGGCTCGGGACAATTTATCATGTCGGGTGCACTGATACCGTACATGCCCTTGATCTGCTCGACGCGCTGTCGAAATTCCCTTTCGATTCGGTGGCCAGTCAACGTTGGTGAGAATGCCTCCATTAAGTGTGCAACTCCGCCGCAGTGATCGAGATGCGAATGCGTAAGCCAAATTTCGGTGCAAATCAGAGCCTTACTCTTCACGAAGCGCTCAATCACACCGCCTTCACCGCCCGGATCAATCACCAAGGCGCAGCTTCCCCCTTCGCGCCAGAGAACCCGGCAATTTTGTTGGAAATCGGTCGTCGGAAGGGTCTTAACGTGCAGCATAAATAGTCGGG
>CAYTAW010000082.1:0-7976 GCA_964435675.1 uncultured Bdellovibrionales bacterium | reverse complement strand
GGATCGATGTCGTGTTTAAATAAGATTCTTTTGACTTAGCTGATCCACTATTGATTATTCTTTTGGGCTTAAGTGATGTCTGGTTCCCTAAAAGTGGTGATGTAGTCGGGATACTTGAACCTAGCGAGCATACCCACTCGCGCGCCAAATAAACAGATTATCAAGCTACATAGCTGTAATCACTCGATAATTAAATTCTCAACTATCGGTCTCGAATTGCCGATTTATTCAATGTTACTGGGAAGTTAGAACCAACCATGGTTATATTTTTTGTCTCAATCCATTTGATCAGATGAACGTCAGCGCCCAACTAAGTCAAGCCATGCCTAAGCTATTGGAACAGTGGACTCCGCTGCATGCGGGGATTTTTTCCGATTTGCAGCGCAGTGCGTCACAGTCGGAAGCGGGGATCAGCGAGGAAGAGACGCTGGAAGCCATTAAGGCTGATCCATTTTTGTACTGCTGGTTGCTAACCAAGAACGCGCGCTCAGTCACCAAAAAATCCTATGGCGCAAGCGAGCCGCTCGGACGGCAAGTGGTCGAAACTTTGCATTGGGCAAATGATTTTAATGTTTCACCGCGACAGCTTCACTCCCATTCTGTCGCCTCACTTATTCAGCAGCGCGCGACGAGAAAAACCTTAACCCGAACAGCCGCGAGCGACGTCCTTGCGCCCTACTTCAAAGTCGATTCCGATGCGGCGTATGCTGTATCGGCGCTTCGCGAGCTCGGACATTCGCTGATAGTCTGGAACTACCCGCGCATATACGCCCATGCGGTCGAACACGTCGAGCGTCAAGTGCCCGATCAGAAAGAGCGCGTGCGCTTGCTCGATCAACGACTGACAAAAGTACTCGGGTTCAGTCCATACACCCTTTCACTGGCAATTGCGCAGCACTGTCAGCTTTCACCTGAAATCCAGATTGGCGTTGGCCACTCGGCGGAGCGGCTCTCCGCTACACCTGAGATCGCAGCGGTTGGATCGACCTTGGCAAAAGTCGCCCAGATAGCCGACATTTTCGCGCAATCAACTATGCCCGAGGCCGGAGAAGAGGTGACCACACGGTGGGACCGCATGCGCGCCGAACTTCTACCGCTGCTCGGCGCAAGCGGGCTCTCGATGCTTAACGACGCCTGCACGCTAGTTCTGCAGCGCTACGCTGACGTGCTGCCGGAACTCGCCTCTCACCCAATCACGCCGCCGATCAAGAAAGCTGCTCCGCGCCCACACACACAACTCTTCATTCAGAATCTCTATATCCCGCACTGTTCGATCGAATTAAAAGAACTGCTGCATGTCACCTACGCGCGCCTCGACCCGCGCATCGTTTCATACGAAACAATTACAGAACTAATGCAATTGGTGGCGCCGAAAGCGGGTTTCACTGATGGCGCATTCTATTTGCTCAACCCCGATCTGATCCAACTCGAACCGCGCGTCAAACTCGGCGCGAAAACTGATGCGCTAGTCGCCATTCCCTATCGCGACAAAAGGTTCAGCGCCCACCCGGTTGCGCGCACATTTCTCGGCAAAGCACCGGTAATCGAGGGGCACTCCTCACCGGAAAAAATTTCGTTTTCAGGAATTATCGGATCGGCGCAGCGCGTCGGCGTACTGTACCTCGAAGCGACAATGGATCAACCAAATCAAAATGTCCGCCCGCGCATGCATTTTAAGGCGCTCCAGCAAACATTGACCGATTGCTTGAACGTCCTCTAATTCGACTTAATAAAGAGCTTTTACCGAGTCTCTACTGCGCTTCCGTGGCCGGCTCGAGCTCTAAACCGTGACGCAGCGCCTGAATCTCGAACTGCGCCTGTTCGTCGCTCGAGGCTTTAAAAAATCGCTGATCGGGATGCACGTTAGGAACCCCTTCAGTTACGCCTTGCCATGCATGACGCCATAGCCCGAAGTAGCGCAGTCCGCGGCTCATCGACTGCTCCATCAGTTGAAGAAGTTGTTCAGATGAAACTGAGGAAGGGCTTCCGCTGCCGTCGGGATATTGAAAGCCGACGCCGTCGAGCGTGAATGCGTCATCTTGACCAAGCGAAGAAAAATATGAGAGCCGGTGCTCTTCACGCGAATCGCCCTGCGGATCGCCGTTATTGCCGTCATAGCAGCCAACGCACGGATTGCGGACAAAGGTGGCAAGATCTCCCAATTGCTGACCGGCAAGCGCGCGCATTGCGCGATACCCATCCCAATCTAAATTATCCTCGAGCATAACGATTGCTACATTGCGGCTGAGCACGGAAGAATTTGAATTAAACTGAAATATACCGCGCGCCTGTGAAATCACCTGCATAAATTGATTGCGAATTGATTGGTCATACATAATGCGTCGCCTAAAATCCGTCGGCTCGATGCGCGTGAACATGACGTTAATCGGCGTCGTATCCCATTTGCGCATGGTGGCGCCGTTGGTCAAATATAGCGCGACCGTCAGCTCTCTACCGTCAGCGGTCAAACGCGAGATGACGCTCTTCAGATAATCGAAATCCTGGGTAAATGTTCCGTCAATTAAAACCGCAATCGATATTGCGCGCAGATGTGAAGTAAGCAAATTGCGCACCTGCTGTTCGACAACAGCGCGCGCATTTGGGTGCATCGCGTACAGCATAGCATACCCGCGCGCTTGACCCCGCACCCAGGGCAACCCGGCAGGTTCGCGCGTTGGCGTGGCGCGCGCCGTCGGCTCGACGACAGCGGCGGTCTGCGGGGCAGATCCCGGGAGTCCGCTGATTATGCCATTCGAATTATCTGGTTCGGGTGGAGAACGTTCACTGAGCGCCGAAAAAATCGTACGCGCATCATCCTCTTCGAGCTGTGGACTATTCACAGTCGGCGCACCCGGCGCGACCGGCGTCGAACGCGCGCCCACTATTACTCCTCCAGCGCTCTTACTGGGAGATTTGCCGGGCGCTGGCGTGATTTTATCGTCGCCAACGGCTGACGCTTCGAGCTCCGTTTGATCCGGATTCACGAGTCGCACGGCAGACTGCGGCGTTAAACCCGGAGCTTGCGGCGCATCACCCGATTGCGGCTGCGGCTGATCGGAGACCGAATCCAGCGTAATCGGGCTCGTTGATGTCTTCTGTTCCGGGAAGGTCCAGAAAAAAAGGCAGAGCAGCACGATCGCGCTTATAATGACTATATTCCTGAGCATTTCCGCATTCCTTCCATCTCTCAGTTTTACTGGGGATTAGGGTATTACACCACTCACAATTACTCGCGTTTGCCCATTCGCGCCCACTCCTGGTATACTCAATAAAGTTTACTCTGCCGGCTCACCCGGTGCGCTGAAGCGCGCAGGACGGCATCTGACAATATCTTTCCCGCATGACCAATCGCAATATTATAGAAAAAATATGGGACGCCCATACCGTTGTTCATCACACCGGTCACCCGACGATCGTCGCGATCGATTTCATGTTGATTCATGAGGTCACTTCGGCGCAGGCGTTTCAAATGCTCGCTGACCGCAATCTTCCAGTGTGGAACACGAGCCGCTTTTTAGCGACGCTCGATCACAGTATTCCGACGCGTCCTAATCGTCTCGAAATTTTCGATCAGTCGGCGCGCCTTCAAGTTGAAAAGTTGCGCGAGAATGCCGTGCGTCACGGGATTCCGCTCTACGACTTCGGCAGCGGTCGCCAAGGAATCGTGCATGTGGTCGGGCCCGAACTCGGGATTACCCAGCCCGGCATGACTATCGTTTGTGGCGATTCGCATACGTCGACACACGGCGCTTTTGGCGCGCTGGCATTCGGTATCGGCACCTCCGAGGTCGGACACGTGCTCGCGAGCGGGTGCTTGCTGCTGCAAAAGCCGAAGACAATGCGCGTAAACTTCAGCGGAAGGTTTCAGCCGGGCGTGTATGCAAAGGATGCAGTGCTCAAGTTAATCTCTGAAATCGGCATCGGCGGTGCGAATGGACATGTAATTGAATATTGCGGTGATGCGGTTGAACGCATGTCGATGGAAGAGCGCATGACTATTTGCAATATGAGTATCGAGTGCGGCGCGCGCGCCGGATTAATGGCACCCGATGAAACGACGTACGAGTACATTAAGAGCCGCCCGCATGCACCACGCGATGAGGCATGGGACACTGCCGTTCGGTACTGGAACTCGCTGCGCAGCGACGCCGGCTGTTCTTACGATCGCTCGATTGATATTGATCTCAATTGTCTCGAGCCGATGATTACCTGGGGGACAAATCCCGGACAAGCCTGTCATCTATCCGGTCATGTTCCGGATTCCGAGAACGCGTCTCAAAGCGATCGGCTGGCGGCCCAGCAGGCGCTCGATTACGTCAAACTTGAGCCAGGTGCCCAGCTCGAAGGAACCCCGATCCAATGGGCATTCGTCGGCTCGTGCACGAACGGCAGAATCGAGGACTTGCGCATCGTCGCCGAAATGCTCGCGGGCCGAAAGATCTCGCAGGATGTGACGTTTTACGTCGTTCCAGGTTCAGAGGCGGTGCGTGAACAGGCTATCGCCGAGGGGCTCGACCGCATCATTCGCGATGCGGGGGGAGATTTCCGCATGCCCGGCTGCTCGATGTGCCTCGGCATGAATGACGATAAAGTTCCGGTAGGCAAACGGTGCGTTAGTTCGTCAAATAGAAACTTTGTCGGCCGCCAAGGTCCGGGCAGCATCACGCATCTGGCTTCTCCCGCAACGGTAACCGCGAGCGCGATTTTCGGAAAGCTCACATCGCCCCGTCAAATTCTCAATTCGGAAAAGTAAGATGGAAAAGTTTAGCTCGATATCAAGTATTGCCGTCCCGCTGCCGCGTCGCGATGTCGACACCGACATGATTATTCCCGCGCAGTTTCTGACTACAATCAGCAACAATGGTTTCGCGGACGCGCTCTTCCGGCGGCTGCGCGATCAGGAGAAAGATTTCGCACTCAACCAGGAAAAATACCACGGCGCAAAAATCTTGGTTGCACAGAGCAACTTCGGCTGCGGCTCTTCGCGCGAGCACGCAGTCTGGGCACTTCGCGATTGGGGATTTCGGGTCGTGATTGCCGAGTCCTTCGCGGACATCTTCTTCGGCAACGCCGCAAAAAATGGTTTGCTTCTGGTAACGCTTTCTGCGGAAACGGTCGCGGGGATACTTGCCGGAACGGAGCGCGGAGCAGTAAATCTTTCCGTGGATCTCGAGGCGCAAACGGTCACCCTTCCCGACGGAAAGAGCGCCGCGTTCGACTACGATCCCTTCCGCAAGCACTGCCTGCTCAATGGGCTCGACGATCTCGATTATATTTTGTCGCACCAAGCCGAGATCGAAAAGTACCATCAGCGTGACGGCGAGCGGCTGTTTTTTTCCGAGGTTGCAATTAAGGTAAGCTAATGAAGTTCACAATAGTCCGACACGGAGAAACGATTGCGAATCAGCACGTCCTCCTTAGCGGCCACAAGGATACGCCGCTTACTGCGCGCGGCATGGAGCAAGCTAAAAAGGTCGCCACCCGGCTACGCACCGAGTCTTTTACCGCCGCGTATTCGAGCGATCTGTCGCGAGCATATCAAACGAAAGAGGCGATTTTAGAGTATCATCGCGATGTGCCGAAACAGCGCACGGCGCTGCTGCGCGAACGCTCCTTTGGCGATTTCGAGGAGAAGCCGGTAAGCCTCCATTTTTCGACGCTCAAAGACTCAGGATTGCCGCTCTGGCAATTCACTCCGCCAAACGGTGAAAATCTGGTCGCCGTGCAGCAGCGCGCCGCGCACTTTCTCGATTCCTTGAGTCACAATAACGATGCCCATATTCTGATCGTCGGTCATTTCTCGATCAACAAAACCTTGATCCACACATTGATGGGGTGGGACTGGGATCGCTGGGAAACGCTCATTCAAGGCAATACGTGCGTTAATATCATAGAAACGAACGCTTCGGCGCCGCTCGCACACCTGCTTAATTGCACTAAACATTTGGAATAATTCACTCCTTATCTAAGCCGAAGTATCCCTTCCAACGCTATTCAGCGGTTACTAAATCTGCTACACTGATGCGCCGCACCGCCCTGATTGTTTTTCGCGGCGCAAAAATCTTACATTATTGTTTCGGGTAGAAGGCGTGAATTATCAAAAGATCGGTAAAGGAGTGGTCAAACGTTCAGAGCGGCGTGTCGTCGGATTATTCATCGACGGAACAGGTCTCGATCGCGCAACGCGCCGTATCAACCGCAAGGTTGAGCTTGCACATTTGGTGCGCGGAGTCACTTCCGGTGTCACGCCGGCAGTCGCCCGTTACTACACAATCGTCCCCTACGAAGACGATTCCCGCCAGCGTGCCTTCCTTGACGCCGTAAGCCGCGCTGGCTTGCGCGTTATCGTAAAGCGCCTTCCACCTAAGGGAATAAACCGCCAAGTATCCACCGATGCCGAAATGGCCGCCGATATTGTCGCCTTTGCGCTTGGTCACTCGACCTTCAGCGATCTAAGTGAGTGGAAACCCGACCAATTCGGCAGTGAAGGTGCGCGCGCTTCCAATAAGATTCCGATGATGCCGAGAAAAGCCGATGCGCCTGAAGACGAACTAGCGGACGAACAACCCCTCATAACGACTGAAGAATCGGCTTCAGGCCGAAGCGCGCTTCCCGAGAAACGAAGCGTAATCGTCGTCTGCCCGAGCCGCGATATCGCCTATCCGATTTCCCTCGTTAAGGAATTGAACGTAGACACCACCAACGCAGATTTTTCACAACAACACGGTGGAGATGTGTTAAAGTCTGCTGCCAAATGGATCGACCTTTCGACGTCTGAAACGATCTGGAGAGAGTAGTGAATTCAGCTTTCAAGAAAAAATCTGACTCACGCGGAAGCGAATTCAGCGGTAGCCGCATTCCTCCGCACTCACTCGAGGCGGAAGAATCGGTGCTCGGCGCCATTCTTATCGACAACGATTCTATCAATAACGCGGTCGAGCGCGTTCAACCCGACGATTTCTATCGCGCCGCACACCGCGCCATATTTCAAGCAATGGTCAGTCTCTGCGATGCGCGTGAACCGGTGGACGTCGTCACACTCAGTCAGAAACTTCGCGCGTTAGGGTCGCTCGAAGAAGCGGGCGGCATCGAATATTTATCGCGCCTTGCGTCAGCCGTACCGAGCGCGGCCAACATGAGCTATTACGCTAAGGTGGTAAAAGAGATGTCGCTGCGCCGCAAGATCATTCATGAAGCGAGCGATATCATAGAAGACGCCTTCAAGGAGAGCGATAACGTCGAAAGCTTCCTCGACACAACCGAACAGCGTATCCTCAATGTTTCTGATTACCGTATTTCGAAATCGTTCTTCCGTGTCGGCGAACTTGTTCAGGATTCGATCAAAACGGTCGAGCAGCTCTACGATCGCAAAGAGCCGATCACCGGCGCTCCAGCCGGCTTCGACCGTCTCGATTCGATGACCGCGGGCTTTCAGCCCTCCGATCTGATTATCATTGCCGCCCGCCCCTCGATGGGCAAAACCGCGCTCGCTCTTTCAATCTGCAATCATATAGGAATACATCGCGGCCTGGGCTCGGCGTTCTTCTCGCTCGAAATGTCGAAAGAGCAGATCGTCATGCGTATGCTCTGTTCGGAAGCGCGGGTCGACAACTCAAAAGTGCGCACCGGCCACCTCGGAGAGCGTGACTTCCCGAAGTTAGTGGACGCGGCGAGCCGCATCGCGGATGCGCCAATCTTTATCGATGACACCGCCGCCCTGACTATCAGTGAATTACGCGCCAAAGCCCGCCGACTGCACCGCGAAACCCCGCTTTCGATGCTCATGGTCGACTATCTTCAGTTGATGCGCAGCCCGGCGTACCAGCACAGCCGCGAGCAAGAAATCTCAGATATTTCACGATCGCTAAAAGCGCTGGCTAAAGAGCTTCGCATTCCCGTAATCGCGCTCTCGCAGCTTAATCGATCGGTCGAAGCACGCACCGACAAGCGACCAGTCATGTCGGACCTGCGTGAAT
>CAYTAW010000081.1:4660-10646 GCA_964435675.1 uncultured Bdellovibrionales bacterium | reverse complement strand
GGTTAATTCTCACCCGTATGAACCGTGGATTGCTGCAATAAAGCGTCGTGCTGATCTTGCTCTCTCAGCACCTACCATAGCAGCAGGATGTTTTCCGCACAAAGCAGCGACAATACAGGCCGCAGCGTCTGAATGCCCGGGAATACCAAGTAGTACTGAGGCCATGATTCGGAGCAGAGCATTTCTTTTAAGGACGATGGATTTAGCCTTTATGGCTAATATCACCTCGGATACAACTCTTCGTAGACAATATGCTGAACGAGTGTACGCGGATATTCAGAGCTTAACGAAAGTTACTCGGTGGGATACCTCCTTTAGAGTGTTTCTTATCGCTGCCGAGATTGGACTTGGTGTTTCCATCGCCTATGATTGGCTATATGACTACTGGCTGTCAGCTGAGGGAGGGAGTGGACAGAGAGCGAGAGTAATGGCAGCGATGCTAGGGGACAAACTCCTGCAAGCTAGCCTTCCCTTCTACGCTGCCGGACTTTCCTCTGGCTGGGGCTCTCCTGATGCGGGCAATTGGGGATTGGTCTGCAACGGAGCAGTGAGTGTTGCTTCGGTGGCACTGGGGCGTGATGCAACATACGCAACTTCAGAAACACGGCCTTCTCCCGCGCGTATGGCGGCGTTATCGGCACAAGCACTGACTACAATGACTCCGCGCTACGCCGCTGACCGGGGAGGTTGGTATGAAAGCCCCGCATACTGGCAGTACGGATTTGATTTCCTTACTTATGCACTCTCTTCTTATCAAGCAGCGTACCTTACTGATTTTGGATTTTCTCTATTAGATAGACTTGACGAAGCTGGTCTCTTCGCAATCTATGCGGCTGGACCGCGAACCTACGTACACAACTTCGCCCAAAGAAGGCCTTCGCAACCACGGCAACGGCTCTTTAACTATGCCGACTCGGGAGCAACTCCTATCATAGGCACATCAACACTCCTTTGGTGGGCGCAGCCATTCCTTGGTCGACGAGAGTTGTACTCTTGGTGGGCCTACGCAAGTAGAGGACTTACTACGAGAACGACGGCGGGCACAGCACCGCTACCAGGCGCGCTCTCATTGCATACTACCCCATCCCCGCTCGACTTACTGTGGTTTGTCCAACCTACAAGTGCCCCACCTCCCTCACTTGTTCCTGGCGTTAGACATTTTGAAGGAGACGAGCTCTCGATTCCCGGTACCCGCGCTCCTGTCTCTACATTCAAACAGATCGAGGGACAAGATGTAGTGATCATGCGGAATAGCTTCGTAGATGATGACAGTCTCTTCGTCGGGTTTAAGGCGGGCAAAAATGGCGAGAAACATGGGCAGCTTGATGTGGGAGGATTCGTTTTTGATGCTCTAGGTCAGCGATGGGTGGAAGATCTCGGATCTGATCAGTATGGTCAGCCTTACTTCCAATTCGGCACTCCCGAGGCTCCTGGAACTAGATGGTCCTTCTATCGCGCAAAAACCGAAGGAAACAACACAATCGTATTAGGCGATGGCGCTGGCCCGCAGCAGGATATCCAAGGGAACGGTACCGTAATACGGGTTGGTGACACAGCGCCCGAAAGCGCGAATCAAGGAGAGATGTTTCTCGTCAGTGATTTGACAAACGCCTATATCGAAAGCAATCAGAATGTTCGATATGTGAAGCGAGGATTAAAACTAAGTAAAAGCGATAAGTGGCTACTGGTTCAAGATGTTGTCGCAACAAAAAAAGGTACTACAGAAAAGCTCTGGTCTACGCTTCACTTCGGGAGCTACCTTGAGGTTAGTATTTCTGGCGATGGACGGCGGGCTATTTTAGAGAACCCTTATACTAAGAGAGCTCTCGTAATGATTGTCAGAAGTCCCGACACTCGACTTATACAAGAAGAGGCTCCTGTTGGAGCCCCCATGGTTATAGACTGCTTGACTCCTACCATAACGAATCGCAATGGCAGTGTAGTTCCGAACATGATTCCGAATCCCGGACCTGATCGACTTCTTATTGGAAAAAATCCTCACCCCGCTCAATTATGTAACCGCCAGTGGCAGAGAGTCCGTGTGGTAACAAATCAGGGCGCAAATTCTTGGTCGGCGGTGTATCTGGTTCCACTTGAAAGTATAACTTCTCCAATGCCAATTCTCCCTACTCCCGTTGATATGCGAACGTGGTGATTCTGTAATTCCCCTCCTCAATTCAGTAGCTTTTTTACTCCGCAGTGGGGCTACTGAAATTATTGATTCAGATCAAACCGGATTACGAAATTCGATAACGAGCGCAGTTCCTCAATCTAAAGGATGAAGACAGAGCGAGAGGAATAAACCTTTTACACTGTTTCACCCCGTGGAGGTGGAGAGTTCTCGGTACTAAATACCAATCACTACTCCACCTCCCCAAAAGTTACTTTAGTTCCAGAACCTCTAGCGGTAGTCGCTTGCCTGTGCTTCGAACAAGCGACGGTACTGCACGGAGGTCTCCATCAACTGCTCGTGCGTTCCCTGCGCGGCCAATGTTCCCCCTTCAATGAAGAGGATATTGTCGGCACGCCGCACAGCGCCGAGATGGTGAGTCGAAAAGATTACCGTGCGACCGGTTCTCTCTGCGAACACCGCGTCCCAGAACTGCTTAGCCGCTTCAGGGTCGACCATCGACACTGGCTCGTCGAGCACTATCAAGCCGCGGTCGGCGATGACCACCGCCGCAAGCAAAAGTCGCTGGAGCTGTCCGCCCGATGGCTCAACCGCGTTGCCGCGGTGAACACCGAGCAGCGTGTCCAATCCGTCCTTCCACTTGCGTGCGAATTCCGCCGCACCAGTTCTTTCCAGTTCTGCCCAGAGCACCGCATCGCTGGCGGGAGAATATCCCCGTCCAAGATTAAGAAGCTCTCGAACCGTCAGGTTGAAATGCCGCAGCTGTTGCGGCAACATAATAACCTGCCGACCGAATTCCTCCGCGGTCATGTCGCTGATCGGCGTGCCGTTCAGCAATATTTTGCCTCTAGTCGGCTGGTACTGGCGCAGCATCATCGCCATCGAGGAGCTCTTTCCCGCTCCGTTCGGCCCAACAACTGCCACGACCGTTCCGCGCTTAACCGTAAAGTTTAGCGCATGCACCGCGTTCTGCCCCGCCGGAGCCGATCCATAGCGCAGCCAGACATCCCGAAATTCGAGATGCTCAGCGCAACCTGACTCGACCGATTTCGCAAACGCCGAAGCGTTATGCGAAATTTGGTACTCCTGCTCGAACGGAACCCTCCGCATCGATACCTCTTCCGATACCGGATGCCGGAGCAAATCATCGAGCTCAATGATGCTCTTCGAATGACTCCACTGCTGACCGAGCAGTGAGGCGAAATCCGCCAAGCAACCCGCAAGCCCCGAGATTGCACCCGAGGTGAATACAAAGTCGCCGGCTGAAATCGCGCCGCTTCGTGCGCAATACAGCAGCCAAAAGATGCTGATCGCCAGTCCGCAGCCACCAACAAGTGCGAAGATCACTCGCGTCATCGCAGCACTCGACTCTAACTGACACTCCTCACGACTTGCATCGGCGAGCCCCTTGCGGTAGCGACCGGCGAACCACATAGCTGCACCAAACTGGTGCAGCATGCTTATCGCTGCCGATACAACTAAATTAGCCAAGTCAGCCCAGAGACCGTTCCACTGAGGTGAAAGCGCCTCTTCCATGTCTGATCGCCTACGCGCGTGGCGCAGTTCGACGTACATACTAGGAACGCCGAAGAAGCCAATTACCGGTAGCAGTTCAGGGGCCTTCAGGGCAACCGTTACTCCAGTCACCATCAGCATGCCGAAGTTGCGCACTAACTGGCTTTGGCCCTTCGCCATCGCCATCATGCGCCAAACCGCACGCTCTCTGACCTGCTTTACCTTCTCCGAGAGCTTGGGATCACCGAGATGTTCGCTAGTAAAGGTCACCAATTTACGCGTGAACTTCCCGAATACATGCTCGAATGTGCAGTTGTCGCTCATCCGCTCAAGGGAGCTCAGCGCGATCGGGATCAAACCCAGAATCGTCAGACTACCCGTAAGAGCGAGTGCGCCGATAACTGCCGACCAACCCGAGCCACCTCCGGAAATCGCCTCAATCATTCGCGCCGAGCCGACCCAGCCGAGGATTGGCGCCAATATCGCCGTGAGTACGACCACCAGCCGCGCGACGGTTGCTGCGCGCTGCAGTTCCCACAACGCGCGGAACGTAATCATATTCGCACGCACGATCTGCTTCCCCGCTTCAATTAGCGGCAGCCAGACGCCCATGAGCGCGCCGCGGACCTTCTCGATTCGGCTTTGCGCCGTAACCGACTCCTTTTTCCGACTAACGACTGCCCTTGCCGCCAGCTCCCGCTGTGCCGTGTTGCTGTTTTCCATATGCGTCTCCTTTGAAAATGAATGTAAAACCTTGAATCTCGTTCGCCGTGGCAACAAGCCACCGCGAATCTCTCTCGCTCTGCCGTTCAGAGCCGGCCGCGTCAAAACGGCGCGGACTGAACGACAGCTTTTTTTCGTCTACCCTCCCAAAGCCCCGGTTGCGACAGCGGGCGATTTTCACGGAAAATTCTTCATTCTCCGTCCTGCGCATACACGACTCCTGTCTTCCTCCTTTGAGGGACATTTGCAACGCCGTGCTGCAAATACACTTTTCCTGTGCCGAATCAGCGTTCAGCAGCGCGCACAAAATTTAAAAATTCAGTCTGTCAGACTTAACGGACCACTACTCCAATCACCACTCATGCCCCCTTTCGAAACTAAATAAAATAAAAATTCCCCTAGCGACGATGCGCGAACACTCGCGCACGACGCGTTAAAAATATAAGTACCTTTTGTATTTTCGAGTTTGAGAACTTCCGGGACGGGCTCTCTTCACGAGCCCATCAGCGTCAGAAGCCGGATAGGATCGGAAAGAGCGCCATGCCCAGCAGCCCTAGTTTCTGCTGAAAAAGAGCAGAAACACGCGAAAATCCGCGATGCATCACATCGCAGTCTCGGTAATATGTACGGTCTCTGGTAATCATCTTTTTTGCTCAATAAGCACCATAAAATTGGCGCCTTGTTTTTATAGTAAAGCAAATAAAAATTTATTCAAGGAAAAAGTGCGATATTGGCTTGAAAAATGCACTTTTTTCGCAGATCGCACGATCGAAGTCGCAGAATCGATGCGCGAGTATCGAAGTATGCATGCGCTAACATATAATTTCGAATGCAAATTCTAAGAATTGCGTTGGATAATGAACGAGTGGGCAAAAACCCACAACTAATGCGACATATGAGTAAACGTAGGTGCATATGAGTGATGCGATTGAAATGGAAATGCTTGGTAACGGATTGGTGATGCAGATTTCTGGCAAACCTACCTACCGCTGCGAGGGATTGGGGCATTATATATTCGGAGTGCCATATGCCAACGCAACATACCTCTAACATGTCGCTCGCTGCGCCCTATTTTGGTGTCGCTCTAACCGCCGCGGGTTCGCGTACTACCGGTCATGCACTTATAACTCGTTGCGATTCCGCACAAAGCGGCGGACGTGCCATTCAAACGGCTCCATCGGATTCAATTCACAGGGAATTCTCGCGACCGACCGCACCGTAGCGATGCATAGAGATACGCAGAATATTCTTAGCCAGTGACCACGAGAATGAATAGCGATCGAATGTACGCCGGCTTCCGCATTACAATCACTTGAAATGCTTCTACCATCTCATGAAAATGCGCCTAGCCATCGAAACCGGGGCGTGCCTTTCTATTGAACCATCTGGAAGTAATTTCAATCGAGACTACTAAGCTGAACATATTTATATGCTTGTCCAACTCGCGCGCCTAATTTTTCTGCGTCCTGATATACAGCGGACTTGCTTTCACTACCTCCTTGCTCCGTGGTAGTTCTCTCGGCTAATACCGCAACTCGAATTTCCCAGCCGATATTCTCTCGGCACAGGCAAACCTCAGTCCGCGCGCTCTTCCCAAATTTGAACAAGGTGAATCAA
>CAYTAW010000081.1:0-4650 GCA_964435675.1 uncultured Bdellovibrionales bacterium | reverse complement strand
CTACCGCCTTATGCATCTCTTGAATACTGACATGTTCGTGCTTGCTGTGAATTGCATGCTGCGCGGCAAAAAGATTTGCGCACGGAAGACCCATATATGAAAGCTTGCTGCCGTCCGTGCCGCCACGTATGCTCTGACGTGTGGGCAGTAGTCCAGCGCGCCGCACGGCCTCTTCGGCGTTGGCAACGACGTGCGGGTGCTTGTCGAGTATTTGCTTCATGTTTCGATACTGCTCTTTTACTTCAAAATCAAAACGCGCGCGCGGGTACCGAGATAAGACGGCTTCGGTTATATCTTTGAGCGTACGCTCCTTCTCAAGCAGCCCCGCGACCTCGAAATCGCGAATAATAAAAGTTACTGTGCACTTCTCGGCTATACCCTCGATCCCCACAGGATGAATAAATCCTTGATCTTTCTCTGTTGTCTCGGGTGAGAGTGTTTCTTTTGGAAGCGCCGCCAAAATTTCACCGGCGATTTTTAATGCATTTACCAGCTTTCCTTTGGCGTAGCCTGGATGCGATATAACACCGTGAATGGTAAGGGTCACGCCATCCGCGCTGAACGTTTGATCCTCAATCGTGCCGACCGCGCCTCCATCGAGGGTGTATGCAAAATCGGCGGCCACTTTTTCCATGTCGATATTTTCAGTTCCTCTTCCCACCTCTTCGTCGGTCGTAAAAAGAATCCGAATCTCGCCATGCTTAGTTTCCGTTTGCGTCGTCAAAAAATGGGCTAAATCCATTATTTCAGCGACACCCGCTTTATCATCCGCGCCGAGTAGCGTCATTCCGCTGGCGCTGATGATGTCATGACCAATCATCGTACGGAGATGCGGATGCTCTTCCGGCGTAATAACTTGGGCTGTGTCATCGGGAAGCACGATCGGGCCACCTTGATAATTGCGGTGAACAATCGGGTTAACTCCGCTTCCGCTGCAATCAGGCGCGGTATCCACATGCGCGCAAAAACAAAGTACCGGAACCTTTTTTTTAGTGTTAGAGGGAATCGTCGCGTACACTGTTCCAAAGGGACAGAGTTCCACGCCTGCAATCCCAAGGTCCTTCAGTTCTTCAAAGAGAAGTCGGCTAAGCTTCTTTTGCTTTTCGCTTGAAGGAGAACTCTGAGATCCTGGATCGCTCTGGGTATCAATGACTACATATCTTAAAAAGCGTTCAGCTGCGGTGAATTGATATTTCATAACTTTTTTGATTGAAATTGCATTTTTAGGGTATTATGGAGTCTATCGCACAGCGGACAGGCCCCTCACAAGCCTTAAATACAATTAAACCATAGACTTATCCTTGCAACCTGGTTGCAGCAGATTTCAATTCAATTATGAATACCGATTCTTCTGCTTTTCGGATTTATTTTTAGTTTATCTCCCGAGAAAGAGAAGTTCGAAAGAAAAGAACGCGAACAGAAGCAGGAAGAATCAACTCACCGCATCTTTCCGTATACAACGGTGACCAAGCTGTTTAGTGTCGATGGACATCCGCTTGTCTGTTTTTACCTCCCCCAAATTAATGAACGGCAGATATAGAGAATTCATAGCTAGGACTACCGTGATAGGAAGTATGGCAGCCAGCTTCGATCAAAAACCAATTCTTTTTGTCATCAGCAAAATGTTAATGAAGGATTTCGACGGTATCGATCAACAAGTGATTGATGCTGTCCGGGAGATCGCCATCACGATTACCGGCGGAGTGAAGCGAGAACTCTCTCAAATTGAATATGGCAATCGAAATGGCAATCCCCTAGGCTATTTCCGGATAGGGCGCCGAAATTAATCAACCAGCCGCCTCCCCGAATATCTGCATCCCATTCACTCTCGAGAAGAGAAACTTCGTCTTTGCAGCGAATTTGGCGACGCGATTATTCCGTCAATTCTAGCAGGCGCTCACCCGATTGAACCGGCGAACTGCTGGGAAAGCTCCTCAGCTTCATCTAGCCATTTTCCGACGCTCGCGTGCATTCCGGCGACCCAGAAGTTGGGATCTTCCGGATTTAGATTAAACGGCCTGAGCAGCGAAATGGCGTCTTTCGTGCCCCCCGCTGCCAGCAATTCAAGATAGCGAGGTTCAAACTGATCTCCATAGTTATCTTTCACGGCAAATAGACTTTGGGTGAGCAACTCTCCGAACGCATATCCATAAACATAAAATGGTCGCGCAAAATGACTTACATACGCCCAGAGATGATCCATATGCTCATACGTAAACACTTCCCCCGGTGCGCCGTAAAAAGCGTGGGTTGCAGCAACCCACGCTTGATCGAATTCCTTACTTGTAAGCTTGCCCTCTTTCCGTCGCGCATGGATGCTTTTTTCAAACTCACTAAAACTAATTTGGCGCACCACCGAGTTCATAAAGTCGCCAATTTTGTCCATTAGCATACCGTAGCGTTCTATTGGATCCTGTACGCGTGCTTTTAAGTATTCGAACGCGACCATCTCAGCGAAGATTGAAGCCGTTTCCGCAAACGCGATTGGCGCGCTCGCCATCAGGGCGCCCTGGCGAGCGCCGGCGACCATGCCATGAACTCCGTGTCCAAGTTCATGCGCCAGTGTGCCGACGTCCCGGGGCTGTCCCTGGTAGTTGAGAAAGATATAAGAGCGAGCCCCCAACGGCTCCGGAAAAACACAACTCAAGTTAAAGGCGCCGCTGTTTTTATTTGCGTAAAGAGGGGCGTCAACTCTGCGATTAATTAGAATTTGGTCAACCAATTCCGCAAGTGTCGGACTGAACGAGCGGTATGCGGCGCGCACTAACGACAACGCATCGTCCCACGGAACGAGCGTCTCACTGCCGGCAACGCGAACGTTTCGGTCTGACCATAGAAGAGTGTCTTGGCCAAGCTGCGCGGCGACGAGCTTATAGTAACGCTTGCAGTACTGGGTCCCCACCTCGACGACCGCACGATGAAGAGAATCGACGACCTGGTCACTCACCATATTTTTCGTATTTCGGTCCGTCATCGGATTTGCATATCCCCGTTCGGCATCTTCAACGGCTTTCCTCCCGATGATTAAATTGAGCATGCGCGTGCTGAGCGGAACCCGCTCTTCCGCAAGTTGCGTGTTGAATATGCGCAGCGCTTCGGCGCGAACTTCACGCCGGGGATGATAGGAAATTATTTTCAGCACCTCTTCCTGTTTTAATTTTTTTCCTGCGATCTCCTCACCGGCAAACACCTCTCCTTCCATTGTATAACGCATCCGCGCCGCACGCTCTCTGGAGTATTCCATCCATTCCGAAGCCCCAAACGGCGAACGAATAGTGAGCGCGCGCTCGACCTCTTCTGAAAGCAGATGGGATGCGCTCTCTCTAATTTGCTGCAGCTTGGGCGTGTAATGCGCTAGTCGATCATCGGCTTGTAAAATACGCTGATATGCCGCCTCATCCATCGCACCGAGTTCAATTTCGAAGAACGTGAAGTGTTCACCATCCGCAGCGCTAAGGCGCTCCTTGATTACGCCCTGAATTGCTTGAATCTCCTGATCGGTCACATTACAGCTATTCATTAAGATGAAATAAGCTTCTACTTTATCCTGCAGACGGGCCATTTCCTCCCACGCGATCATTGCGTCGCCCAAAAGCGTGGTAAGATTCCCCCTGAATCTACTGCAAAAATCCCGGTACATTCGTTCGACCGTTTCAAGGTCCTTCATGATCTGAGGATCGTGAATGCCTTGGTAAAGATCGGTTAAGTCAAAGCGAACGCCTTCCGCTCCGGCAATCAGGGATCGCGCGGATTCGGGCGAGGCAAGCCCGCTCAATGTGATTGGAACATTAGGTGCCGTTGAAATGGGGGTGGTGGAAGCTGCCTCTTTAGCAGCCGATGACAATCCGGTCATTGGGCCTTTCCCTGTTAAACATCAATCAAGGATAGCCGGAGCGGCCATCGCTTGGTTTTATAGCAGGATAGGCTTAAACATTAAATAAAATTCGTATAGGTAGCTATATTTGGGTGCTTAACGGACGGCCTATTCCTTCCTACCGGCAGGAACGGGTGTTGGGGTTCGCCGCGGAATAGCAACAAGTCCGACCACTTCCGGTCCATGATACCCGGGAGTCGCCGTTGGAGCCGCAATTTTTCCCATGGTGACACGATGGGCATCCTCTGCGAGAGGCTTCGGGGGGTCGGTGTATTCTGCTGAGAGATTATTGGCAATTCCTAACAACGAAAGGAACGATGCAAGACACAGCACGGCTGCATGAACAAGACTATGAAATCGTCTCGGTGGTTTAAATAAAATATTCCCGTGTTCATCCAGTATATAACGAACACAAATTCCCGTGGAGATATTTCGCGAAAGGTGCCGCTCAGCCTTTCGCTTCGTCATCACAGAAAGATTGGTCACGCATTTTGAACATCTTTCGCAGTAACGCCGGGCAGTATCCCCCGTCATCGCGCCCCATGCTTCATGACACGGCTCTTCAACTTTAAGTTCGTCCAAAATCCGCAGATTCTTTTTTCTCGTCATACTTTCCAATCCTCGCACTGTATCCATAGTTATTAGACTCCGGGAAATAACGATACTTCGATTCTTCTATCAGCTGGAATTATTTGGCATTTTTATCGAGAAAGACTGGCATCGGATCTTACATAAGTGTGCGGTTAAAAATGGTAACTGTAGCAGGCGTTCAGCAC
>CAYTAW010000080.1:0-10680 GCA_964435675.1 uncultured Bdellovibrionales bacterium | reverse complement strand
GCCAGAATTTCCGGTGCGGGGCCTATTTTCGATTTGCCGGCAGCCGATCTATCTTTCATTCATGCTTACACTGTGGACTGGCCCGATATGGACGCGCGATAAAATCATCTTCGGGAGCTGCTGGTCGGTCTATTCTCTGTTGGCGCCCTTACTCAAAGAGCGGCGCTTCGAAAAAATATACGGAAAAGATTTCAACGAATATCAGCAGCGCACGCCTTATTTCCCGGTCGGTCATTTGCTAGCAAAAACTAGAGGGTCTTGATGCAGACGAGGACGGCAGTGCCCACCATAATTCGATACCAGCCAAACCCTTCAAGCGTCATGCGCCCTAGAAGAGCGAGGAAGAAGCGGACGGCATAAAGCGAGATTACAAACGCTGAACAGAAGCCGAACGCAAAGACGGGAATGTCGGCGGCAGACAAGCTCGACAAACTTTTTAGTAAATCGTAACCAACGGCCGCCACCATTACCGGTACCGCAACCAGAAAGGAGAACTCCGCCGCGGTCCGACGCTCGAGCCCCAGCAGCATTCCACCGATTATCGTGGCTCCAGAACGTGACATGCCAGGCCAGAGCGCAAGGCACTGAGCAAATCCAATTAAGATGCTTTTCGAAAGCGTAATTTGATCGACCGACAAAATTAAGGGTTGTTTTCGGCGCCGCTCGATGACTATCAGCAGAACGCCACCGGTAATCAACGCAAGCGCCACCGGAACCGGACTAAACAGCAACGATTTAATTTTTTTATGAAAGAGAAATCCCAGAATGAAAATCGGTGCGCAGGCCGCCGCAAACGCGTATATCCCGCGCATACCCGACAGCCCTTGTCCGTCCCGGCGCAGAAGCGCTAAATACCGTTGAGGGAATAGCGCAACTACTGCGAGAATCGCGCCAAGCTGAATAAATATTTCGAACGTCTCCACGTTCTCGCCGCCGATGCCGAGCCAAGAACTCACCAGCACCATATGGCCCGTGCTCGAAACAGGAATGAACTCCGTCAGCCCTTCGACGATGCTCAGAATAAAAGCGTCAAAAAATGAGAGCATGAGCGCTCCGCGCAAAAACCTCTATCACTCTGACTCGGTTGTCTTCCAAGCCGCCTTAACACGATCGGCGACCCGCGCTGCCATTCCTGCGTAAAACACGCCTGGGATAATATAGTCTTCGCGCAATTCATTATCAGTAACTGCTTCGGCGATTGCGCGCGCTGCGGCAACCTTCATTGCCGGAGTAATTTTGCGAGCACGCGCTTCCATCGCACCCAAGAAAATTCCCGGGAAAGCCAGTACGTTGTTTACCTGATTTGCATAATCGGAGCGCCCAGTCGCAATAATGCGCGCAACGTCGGAAATTTCGTCCGGATAAATCTCAGGAGTCGGATTAGCGAGCGCAAAAACTATAGCATCTTTCGCCATCGTCTTTATCATGTCTCGCGTGACCGAGCCGGGCTGCGAAACGCCAATGAATACGTCGGCCCCCTTAAGCGCATCCGCAATCGATCCCTGAACCTGAGCAGGATTGGTCGTTAAGCTTAACTGCTCTTTGACCTTGTTCATATTATTCGGACGACCTTTATACACTGTTCCGGCCGTATCACACGGGATGATGTTGGTAACTCCCGCTTCCAGAAGAATCCGTACGCAGGCAACACCGCTTGCACCGAATCCGTTGACCACGACTTTCAAATCTTTGAGGTTTTTCCCCGTAATGCGCATCGCATTAAGCATGCCGGCGAGCACAACTACCGCCGTTCCGTGCTGATCGTCGTGGAATACGGGAATATCGAGTTCATTGATCAAGCGCTCTTCAATCTCAAAGCAGCGCGGAGCCGAGATATCTTCGAGATTAATGCCGCCGAATGTGGGCGCTAGATATTTGACAGTCCGGATGATTTCTTCAGTATCCTGAGTATCGAGGCAGATAGGAAATGCATCGATGCCGGCAAACTGCTTAAAAAGGACCGCTTTCCCCTCCATAACCGGCATTGCGGCTTCAGGCCCAATGTTGCCGAGCCCGAGCACAGCACTGCCGTCACTAACCACCGCCACGGTTTTGCCTTTAATCGTGTATTCAAAGGCGCTCTCCTTCTTGTGGTGAATGTGCAGGCACACGCGCGCGACTCCCGGCGTATAGACGCGAGAGAGTTGATCGGTATTTTTAATTTCACTGGTCGAACGCACGCTCAACTTGCCGCCGCGGTGCGCTTCGAACGTATCATCAACCCAGCTCAAAATTTTTACATCAATAAGACTTTGCAGCGAATCGAGAATTTCACGCGCATGATTTTCGTTGCGGCAATTCACCGTCACACGGCGAATCGTAAAATGAAAGTCGCTCGATACCAATTCAACCTCGGCCAGCGAACCGCCCGCGCGTGCGAGATGATCGACGATGACGGCGAAGCCCCCCGGCTTATTTACGATTTTCAGAGTAACCGTTATTGAAAACCCGGCGGACGATCGCTCGAAGTTTTCTTGCACATTTTCGTTTCCGTTATCGCTCATAGTTCGCAGTCATCCCCTATCAAGAAAAAAGAACTCTAAATATCGCTGGCTGCTGGATAATCAATTTCCGGATCAGCAATATGGTTGAAATAATTTGTAAACAAATTAATGGCAATCGCCATAACGATCTCGACAATTTCACGTTCAGTTACTCCGACATTTTTCAGTAGCGTAACATGGTCATCAGTCATCCAACCTCGATTCTCGACCGACTGGCGCACAAAATTTAAAATTGCCTGCGTTTTCGGATCTTCGTCCTCGCCGGCCCTGGCCTTCTTGATCGCGTCGTCGCTAAGACCAACTTTCTGCGCAAGCGTGGAATGCGCCGCGAGACAATAGCGGCAGCGATTAATCTGACCGACGGCAAGGGCAATCTTTTCCCTAATAACGGGAGAGATGCTGGTTTGGTGCAGAGCAGAATTAAGTTCGATGTAGCCTTTCAATACGGCCGGGGAGTTACCCATCGCCAAAAAAATATTAGGGACCGTCCCGAACGAGGCTTTAATTCGCTGGAAAAGCTCAGCAACGCCCGCTGGCGCCGAAGATTCTGAAATGGGGGTAACTCGTGGCATTTCACTCCTTTAACCTAATAGCGCTTTAGATTGTGCCGGTGACGTCGAGAAAGTGGCGATCTATCCCCGCGAGTTCTCTAAGCAGGGACAAGGTATACCAGCCGCGGAGGCTCCTGTCCAAGAGGATCCGCATATGTCGCTTATACTGGCAACGATTGCGCGCCGCTCCGCCCAAATTCGACTATCAGCACCCGATCGCCGATTTTTACCACACTTCCAGCCGATTTCCCAATAATCGAGGCGACGCCGTCCTGACCAAGGTCGCGAATAAATCGGTCATAATCTCGCTCCTTCAACAAAATTAAGCCGTGCGAAGCCGAATTCCACCCGGTAAGAGACACCGGTCGGCCCAGATAAAATATCGTCCCATAATACTCGAATTGGTAGCTATAGAGCGGCAACGCGGTGTCCAAGGCGCGCAGCTGCTCAGCTAGCCTGCGCTCACTGACAGCCGCGGCAAACCCACTGACCAAGGGTCCTTGCACGAACGCAAGCATCGCGCAGCATAAAAATCCGAGGCGCACAAAATAGTGCGTATGGTTTTCCGGAGTACGGAAAAAATAGCGCGCATAGACGAAGATAATAAGAATCAGGAGCCATGAAAGCGGTCTGAACAATATCGAGGCGCGTTCGGCTTGAATGAAGTCTGCGCGGAGCGGATCGAGAGCCGGTAAATAGGGCGCCGCGGCAAGACCGACAATTAAAATCACTCCCGCAGCAAGCGCGCTTGCGCATACCCAGCGCACGCTCTTACGAAAGAGCGCTGAAAGCGGTGCGGTAGTTACACGTGAAAGTAACACCGCGGCAAATGGAAACGACGGAAGCAAATAGACACCGCGCTTACTCGAAGGAATGGAAAAGAAAAGAAAGAATCCGGCGACGACAATCAGCGAGAATTTTTCGATTGGTTCGAGTGAACGATAAAACGCTCGATAGCGATCGAGGCGCTTGTGCGGCAACAGACCACGCAGGAACACGCCGCACGCCGCGAGGCTCCAGGGAAGCATGCCGACAATCAGCATTAGCAGCAGATAGAAAACTGAATGGTCGTGCGGAGCATCGTCGGTCGAGCTGGCGAAACGCTGCACGTTTTCATACCAAAACTTGTTCAGAAAATCATCTCCACCAACCTGGTATGCAAGCAGGTACCACGTTGACGAAAGGATCAACGCCGGAGCGAAAAACTGTAGGCCCATCAGAACTGTTTTTCCTAACGCGCGGAAGGTCGACCAATGATACACGGCAAGCAGCGCTGCCGGGAGCACCAACGCCACCGGACCTTTCGTAAGCGTCGCAGCGCTCAATGCCGCTATACCAGCGGCAAGCGCGGCGAGCGAGCGTTTCTCGCTAAACGAAAAAAGCGCGAGCAGCGCGGCGCCAAGCGTTACACTCAAGACCGTATCGACGCGAGCACTTACCATCCCGCGCAGCCACTCGAGCGACGTCAGCAGTATCAGAACTGAATGCAGCGCGCGTTCAGCGCCAAGCCTCGGTTCGATGAAACGGTACAAAAGCGCCAAGAACAAAAGACTCAACGCCGCCGCCGGAAAACGCGCCGACCATTCATCGACCTCGACGCGTCCGGTGGCAATACTATGAAGCCACGCCGAAGCGCCAATTAACCAGTGAGTGAACGGCGGCTTAGAAGGCACGCGATCGTCGAAGGTACGCGGGAGGATCCAATTCGAGGTTTCGAGCATCTTTTTAGGAACGAGCGCTTCGCGTGGTTCGCCGCGCGTATAAAATTGCCGGTCCCCAATCCACGGCAGCGAGATCAACGCCGCAAAAATAAGCGTCGCGAGGAGTGCGGAACCTCTATTCACGATTCGATTCGCCGGCGACACTTCGTCCGTGCCGAATAATATGGCCTTCGACCAAATACACCACGTCTTCGGCTATATTAGTGGTGTGATCAGCGATGCGTTCGAGATTTCTTGATACCGACATGTAGTAGGTCAAACTCTCGAGATCACCTAAGTTGGCGCGAATCGCCTCGCGGATGCGGTTATGCATTTGACGATTCATTTCATCGACTTGATCATCAGATTTGCAAACAGAGGTCGCGAGCGCTGAGTCAGAATTTACCAAGGACTCGATCGCTTGACGCAACATCAACTGCACGCACTTTGACATTTCGCTAAAATCGAAGTGCGCCTGAGTTTTAGGAAGCTTTATTAACGACGAAGCACGGTGCGCTATGTTAACGGCAAGATCGCCGATGCGCTCCAAGTCGTTATTCATTTTGAGCGCGACGATAATATATCGCAAATCAGCCGCCACCGGCTGATAGAGCGCGAGTATCTTCAGACACTCTTCTTCGATCTCAACTTCCTTTTGGTCAACAGCAACGTCACTGGCCACAACCTGATTTGCATAATCCTGATTGCGCTCCATCACCGCACGCACCGCCAAATGCAAAGCCTCCTCAACCATTGCGCTCAGGCTGAAGAGCTCCTTCTTTAGGCGAACTAACTCGTTGTGAAAATGCTTAATCATCGCCGCTCCTATCCGAAACGACCGGTAATATAGTCTTCGGTTCTTTTTTGCGCGGGTTTGGTAAAGAGCTTGTCGGTATCTTCGAACTCGACCAGATTCCCCTCATAGAAAAAGGCCGTGTAATCCGAAACGCGGGCAGCTTGCTGCATATTATGCGTAACGATCACAATCGTATAGTTTTTTCTTAGTTCACCCACTAAATCCTCAATTTTACTGGTAGAGCGCGGGTCTAAAGCAGATGCAGGCTCATCCATGAGCAATATATCAGGATCGACCGCCAATGCGCGTGCGATACAGAGCCGCTGCTGCTGTCCGCCCGACAGATCGAGCGCGCTTTTATCGAGTCGATCTTTGACGTCGTTCCAAAGATCGGCTCGTACGAGGCTGCGCTCGACAATCTCTTCGAGCTGAGCCCGATCGCGAAGTCCATGAATTCGGGGGCCATAGGCGATATTTTCGAATATGCTTTTTGGAAACGGGTTCGAGCGCTGAAATACCATGCCGACTTTTTTCCGCAGCGCCACAACGTCGATACTCGGATCGTAAATATTCTCACCGTCGATTAGAATTTTAACTTCACAGCGCGTACCCTCGATCAGATCGTTCATGCGGTTTAAGGTTCGCAAAAATGTCGACTTTCCACAGCCCGATGGACCAATAAATGCGGTAACTTTCTGGCTGGGAATCTTTATCGAAATGCTGTGAAGCGCCTTCGACGAGCCGTAATAAAAGTCGAGCCCTTCGACATCGACCTTGATTGCCTGCGCGCTCATCTTCTCCACGGTTGATCCATTCTTGACGCTAAACATAGCGGCGCTGAAATCGTTTTCGAATTACGATTGCCGAGGCATTCATAAATAGCAGAATCGCCAGAAGGACGACAATAGCCGCCGCAGCGTTCGCATGAAATGCCTCTTGCGGGCGAGAAATCCAGTTAAAGGCTTGAATCGGAAGCGCCGTAAACGGCGAAAGCAGCCCATTAGGCAGGAATGCCACGTAGGTGAGCGCTCCCAAAGTTACCAGCGGTGCCGTTTCTCCAATGGCGCGCGAAAACGCGAGAATGCACCCTGTCATCATGCCTGGAAGGGCAAGTGGCAGAACCTGGTGGCGCACCATCTGCCAGCGCGTTGCGCCAAGCGCCAACGCCCCTTCCCGGATTGAGTTCGGAATCTGCCGCAGCGCTTCACGGCTCGAAATAATTATTATCGGTAGCACAAGCAAAGATAAGGTGAAGCCCCCCGCGATCAAAGAGCGGCCGAATCCGGCGATACGCACGAAGATCTCCAATCCGAGAATTCCGTAAATAATCGACGGCACGCCGGCAAGATTGGCAATATTGAGTTCGATGAACATAGTCAGCCGCCCTTTCTTCGCATATTCTTCGAGATAGAGTGCGGCGCCCACGCCAATCGGAAAGGCGGCAAAGAGCACAATTGCCATTAACGCTAAACTACCGGCAAGCGCTGAATAAATACCCGCCTTCTCCGGAAAGCGGGAGGGAAAGCTCACAAAGAAATCGGGACGAATGCGCCCGATGCCGTCACCCAGGATATCGACCAGCAAAGCGGTGAGCACTAACAGCGCCAGTGAAATTGAAAATAACGCAACAAGCAAAAAGGCCCGTTCTTCATGACGGGCCAGCGCACCGCGCGCGTTCAGCTCCTCGGGAGTTGTCATTTGACCACCATCTTATACCGCTCACGGATACGTAAACTTAAAAAGTTAAAAGCCAATGTCATGAGAAATAGCATCGCGCCAACAACGAATATGGTCTGAAACTCGAGCGTACCGTGCGGCGTGTCACCGAGAGAAATCTGTACGATATAGGCGGTCATAGTCTCCACCTGCTCGAGCGGATTGAGCGATAGCACCGGCTGCTGACCAGCGGCAATCGCCACAATCATCGTCTCTCCCACCGCGCGAGAAACGGCCAAGATGAACGACGCGCTGATGCCGCCTAATGCGGCCGGAACGAGCACCCCGCGCACCATCTGCAGGCGGGTCGCACCAAGCGCATAGGCTCCTTCACGGAGGCTTCTTGGCACCGCGTAGATTGCATCTTCACTAAGCGAAGCCACCATTGGCAATATCATGAAGCCCATCACGATTCCCGGACTGAGCGCGTTGAAGCCGCCGAGCGAAGGAATAATCGATTGCAGCATCGGCGTCACAAAAAAGAGCGCGAAGTATCCGTAGACAATCGTCGGAATTCCGGCAAGAAGTTCGAGAAGCGGCTTCAAAAGAGCGCGTACCCGCTCGTCGGAGAATTCACTCATATACACCGCGATCGTCAATCCAAGCGGGAGGGCGACGCCTATGGCAATCGCCGAAGTCAAAAAAGTCCCTGAAACGAGCGGAAGAATACCGAAGTGCTTCTCGGCAAAAAGGGGCGTCCACTGCGTGTCGGTGAAAAAGTCTATGAACGGCACGCTGCGGAAAAATTGCGCCGATTCGTAAAACAGTACGCAGACGATACCGACGGTGATGAATACTGAAATCAACCCGCAGAACAGTAGCAGCGCGTGAATCACCCCCTCAAACACGCGCTGCCGCCGCCGGACAGAAAGTGCGGCGAGAGAAGAGCTTCTTCTTTCTTCTCTCACCGGCGCCACCTCCGCACTTAAACGTACTGGTTCGATTGCCGACATTAGTGCGCCGAAGGTTTCTTGAGTAGATCTTCAAGTTGCAGGCCGACATGCGAGCCGCCCGCCCCATAAATTGATCCGGTCGTACGGCTCGCAAGACGTTGTTTAACGAGGGCATAGGTTGACTCCTTTAACGGAACATATCCCACTTCACCGGCAAGCTTCGAAACAGAATCCAAGTAAAACGACGCAAGCGAGGCGATTTCTTTCTTTTGAAGCGAGGCCTTTGCTGCGTAGATGAAGAGCGGACGTGAAAGCGGTGCGTACTTTCCGGCTACCACATTTTGAAACGAAGGCTCTTGCGCCCCTTCGCCATTCGCGGGGTTGCCGTCATCAACCTTGAGCGCCTTCAGCTTGCCCGCGTTCTCTTGATAGTAGGCCATTCCAAAGAACCCGAGCGAGTAGAGATCGTTAGCGATTCCCTGAACGAGAACGTTATCGTCTTCCGAGCTGGTGAAATCACCGCGGCTCGAATGCTCTTTCCCCACAACCGCTTCAGTAAAATAGTCGTAGGTTCCCGAGTCGACACCGGCGCCGAAGAGTTTGATCGGCTTATCTGGCCATCCGTCACGTACCTGACTCCACTTGGTGATCTTACCCTGGGCTTCCGGCTCCCAGAGCTTTTTTAATTCTTGTACGGTAATTGAATCCGCCCAATCATTTTTTGAATTAACGACAATCGTCAAGGCGTCATACGCGATAGGAAGCTCGATGAATTCCACGCCGTTTTTCTGCGCCGCTTCAGCTTCAACTGCCTTAATTGGACGCGATGCATTTGTTATGTCCAGCTCTTTGGCGCCGAACTTCTTCATGCCGCCGCCGGTTCCTGAAATTCCGACCGTTACATTTACGTTGGGCTCAACAGAACGGAACTCTTCCGCAACTGCTTCGGTGATTGGATAGACAGTGCTCGATCCGTCGATTCTAACCGTCCCTGACAGCGCATCTTCGGCGAATGCCGCGGGCATCGCCGAGAAAAAAATCGCTAACAATAAGGAGCCTGCCAATCTGTTTTTCATTGTGGTTTTCCCTTCATTTAAATTAACCGGTCACCGTAACCGAGATGGCTAAGACTATGACATTATTACCGATTCAAGGTAAGCGTTAGCCCCACTTAATTGTTAGGAAAATGTTAGCGAATGGTTAGTATTAAATGATCTCCAATCGGATTTCTGTGAAACCATGGTTCTCTGCAGATACAATTCCCCTCCCTACCCTGAATTTCACTGGTAGCCCGTCTGCTGCATTTTTGGAATGATCGCCAACAACCGAAATAGTAGGTGCAAAGCTGGTGCGAATTCCCAAATTATTCAATTCACTTACTCCGCAAATTATCGTCGGCATGGCGCTCGGCATGGTGGCTGGGCTGGCAGGCGGTGAAAGTTTTGCTGCTTTCGGTACGTTTGGAAAGATTTTTATTCAATTGATCAAGGCAATCGCCGTCCCGCTCGTCTTTGTCACCATTTTCGAAGCAATCGTCTCCACTGCAATCGGCTGGCGCGATGGCCGGCGGCTCCTCGGCATTGCGCTGTTCAATGCAGCGATTGCCACAACTATCGCGCTGACCTTAGTCAACGTGGTCCGGCCCGGCGATGGTTTGGATTTTCGGCGCGGGAGCGAAGAGCTCGGCCTAAAAAATGAAGAAGCTCTCGAAGGAAAGAAGCTAAGCGCACTAGACGTGCTGATTGGTCACATCCCCTCGAGCATCGCTCAACCGCTTTTAGAAAACGACATTATTGGCATCGTCCTGCTGGCGCTGTTTTTCGGAGTAGCCGCGCGGCAGATAGCTGCTGAACAGGGTTCGATCGCAAATCTAGAAAAAAATGCTCACCTTTGCAGCCTGGTCTTCGAGAAGACACTGCACTGGCTGATTCGGCTAACGCCAATTGCGGTTTTTGGCGTTACCGCAAAAACAGTCGGTGAATATGGATTAGCGCCTTTCAAACATTTGGCACTGTATGTCGGCATCTGTTTTTGCGGATTCCTGCTCCAAGTCTTGATCGTCTATCAGATCTGGATTGGCGCTATCGCCCGCATTCCACTTCAAAAATTTTGGCGTGAAGCCAAGGATACACTTTTCTATGCGTTCGGAACCAATAGCAGTTTGGCGACGCTGCCACTTACTCTGGGGACGCTCGATCGCCTCGGCATTCCGAAAGCGTGCTCGCGTCTCGGCGCTTGCGTCGGCACGAATCTCAACAATGACGGAATCATTCTCTATGAGTCACTCGCCGTGCTCTTTGTGGCGCAAGCGTACGGTATTCATATGGCGCTGCCGGAACAGATGTCGGCTGTCGCGCTCTGCCTTATCGCCGCAATCGGCGTGGCTGGTGTACCAGAGGCGGGTATCATTTCGCTTTCGCTCGTGCTTGCGGCAGTAAATCTGCCGCTCGAAATTCTACCGCTCCTGCTTACCGTCGACTGGCTAATTGCGCGCGCGCGATCGGTAACGAACTCCCTCGC